>NZ_CAMSEL010000017.1:0-139021 GCF_947057495.1 Citrobacter sp. Marseille-Q5395
ATATGGCGGTGAGGCGGGGATTCGAACCCCGGATACGTTGCCGTATACACACTTTCCAGGCGTGCTCCTTCAGCCACTCGGACACCTCACCATATTGTTGTTCCTGCGTTACCGGAACGGGCGCTAATGTAGGGGAAATGCCTCCCCGACGTCAATCTTCTTTTTGAAAAAAACGTTCATTTACACAAACTTCAATCAACATGAAGCTTAAGTGAGCGGGAATTGCTTTTTTTGCCAGCACACTAAAATTTGTTATTCTGATGTTTCCTTAAGAAATGATGATAATAAGTGCGAGAAAGTTCCGCACAACAATATTCAGGAGGCAATATGGAAATAATTTTCTATCACCCGACATTTGATACAGCCTGGTGGCTGAACGCGCTGGCTAAGGCTATCCCTGGCGCTAATGTCCGTGAGTGGAAATCGGGTGATCATGCGCATGCAGACTATGCGCTTGTCTGGCATCCACCGGTTGAAATGTTAGCCGGAAGAAAGTTAAAAGCCGTATTTGCGTTGGGTGCGGGGGTGGATTCCATTCTAAGCAAGTTGAAAGCCCATCCGGAAATGCTGGACGAGTCGATCCCGTTGTTCCGTCTGGAAGATACCGGCATGGGGCTGCAAATGCAGGAATACGCCGTTAGCCAGGTGTTGCACTGGTTTCGCCGCTTTGATGATTATCAGGCTCTCAAAACTCAGGCAAAATGGCAGCCGTTGCAGGAATATACCCGTGAGGAGTTTTCGATCGGGATTATGGGAGCAGGGGTGCTAGGGGCGAAAGTCGCTGAGAGTCTGCAATCATGGGGGTTCCCACTGCGTTGCTGGAGTCGTACCCGTAAATCCTGGCCTGGCGTGGAAAGCTTCGCCGGCACTGAAGAGTTAGGCGCATTTTTAAGTCAAACGCGGGTGCTGATTAACCTACTGCCTAATACGGCTGAAACGGTGGGAATTATTAACGCCGGGCTGCTGGATCAATTGCAGGATGGCGCGTATGTACTGAACCTGGCGCGCGGAGTTCATCTTAATGAAGACGATCTTCTGGCGTCGCTGAATAGCGGAAAACTCAAGGGCGCCATGCTTGATGTCTATAGCCGCGAACCACTGCCGGAGAATAGCCCATTGTGGAAACATCCACGTGTGGCGATGACGCCGCATATTGCTGCGGTAACACGTCCGGCAGAAGCGGTGGATTATATTTCCCGCACGATTTTGAATCTGGAGAACGGTGAAGCCGTAACAGGTCAGGTCGATCGCGTTCGGGGGTACTGATAACAACCCGGCGCTGGCCGGGTTTCGATTTAAATACCCGTCATACTCCAGGCTGGATGTGCGTTAGCTACGGTTGCTCGCCCGAATTACTGACCACAGTATGTTTATTGGGATTAAAAGGGACATCTCTGTCCCTTACCGTAGGCCAGTCTCCGGCTGGCCAAATTCATTCCTGACGAATTTGTCACACCCTTGCCGCCTGCCTACAACTCGAATTATTTAGGGTATTAATGGCGTCGATTCCTGCTATCCTTGACCAAAAATGACTACAGGAGAGAGTTATGTATCCCGTTGACCTGCATATGCATACCGTCGCCAGTACCCACGCCTACAGCACCTTGAGTGACTACATCGCTGAAGCCAAACGCAAAGGCGTTAAGTTGTTTGCAATCACCGATCATGGGCCGGATATGGCAGATGCTCCACACCACTGGCACTTTATTAATATGCGTATCTGGCCGCGTATGGTGGACGGGGTGGGAATTCTCCGCGGTATTGAAGCGAACATTAAGAATATTGAGGGGGAGATCGACTGCTCCGGTCCGATGTTCGACTCCCTGGATCTGATTATTGCTGGTTTTCATGAGCCGGTTTTTGCCCCGCATGATAAAGACACCAATACTCAGGCCATGATTGCCGCGATGGCGAGCGGACATGTTCACATGATCAGCCATCCCGGAAACCCGAAATACCCGATTGATTTTACCGCAGTTGCGCAGGCAGCAGCGAAGTACCATGTTGCGCTGGAAATCAATAACTCCTCATTTCTGCATTCGCGTAAAGGCAGTGAAGCCAATTGTCGCTTGGTTGCTGCGGCTGTGCGTGATGCCGGGGGTTGGGTTGCATTAGGTTCGGATTCTCACACCGCTTTCACCCTTGGGGAGTTCGGCGAGTGTCGCAAGATTCTGGATGACGTAAACTTCCCCGAAGACCGAATCTTGAACGTATCGCCAAAACGCTTACTGGCGTTTCTGGAATCGCGAGGCATGGAGCCAATCGCGGAATTTGCTGATCTTTAATGTTACTAACTGGAATATATCGATGAACGAGTTTTCTATCCTGTGTCGTGTCCTGGGCTCGCTGTTTTACCGCCAACCGCAGGACCCTTTACTGGTTCCCCTGTATACCATGATCGGTGAAGGTAAACTGTCAGCAAACTGGCCGCTGGAGCAAGACGAGCTGCTGGCTCGTCTACAGAAAAGCTGCGACATGTCACAAGTGGCCGCAGATTATAACGCGTTGTTTGTTGGTGAAGAGTGTGCGGTACCACCTTATCGCAGCGCCTGGGTAGAAGGTGCAACTGAATCTGAGGTGCGCACATTCCTATCTGCGCGTGGTATGCCGCTGGCCGATACGCCAGCCGATCATATTGGCACACTGTTGCTGGCTGCTTCCTGGCTGGAAGACCAGTCTGCTGAAGATGAAAGTGAAGCGCTGGAAACACTGTTTGTTGAGTATCTGCTTCCGTGGTGCGGCACTTTCCTTGGTAAGGTTGAAGCACACGCGAGCTCGCCATTCTGGCGTACCATGGCACCTCTGACGCGCGATGCAATTGGCGCAATGTGGGATGAGTTGCAGGAAGATACAGAAGAATAAATGTGATTTAGATCACTATGCTATGCAACTTGATTTATCATCTTGCATAAATTGTGTGCACGATCTCATTAATATGCCGTTTTTCTGCTAAGATGCGCGGCATGAATATACTTATCTCTATTGCAATCACGACGGGCATTCTCTCCGGGATCTGGGGATGGGTGGCCGTTTCTCTTGGTTTACTCAGTTGGGCTGGCTTCCTCGGCTGCACGGCCTATTTCGCCTGTCCGCAGGGCGGGCTGAAAGGACTGGGGATTTCAGCGTGCACGCTACTAAGTGGTGTGGTGTGGGCGTTGGTGATTATTAATGGTAGTGCGCTTGCTCCGCATATGGACATCATCGGCTATGTCATTACCGGCATTGTCGCGTTTTTGATGTGCATTCAGGCAAAACAATGGTTGCTTTCATTTGTGCCAGGTACTTTTATCGGCGCATGTGCAACATTTGCAGGGCAGGGGAACTGGCAACTGGTTTTGCCTTCTCTGGCGTTAGGACTTGTATTCGGTTATGCAATGAAAAACAGTGGTCTGTGGCTGGCGTCACGTCGTGAAAATCGGATATCACAATCGCTGACCAGTAAATAATAGAAGCGTGAGGTTTCCCTCACGCTTCCTGTGTTATATCGATAATCAGGATTCCGGCGGTACGGACATATGGCGGTATTTAACCAGGATATCGTTATCAACTTGTTTCTTATCCTGCAAATCCCACAACCCGCGATCAATCCCGTCATTAATCAGGAAGATTACACCAGTTTCAATGGCTGACATCAGACAAAGCATAACCGGCTCGTTAGAGGTATAACCAATTTCTCCTTCCAGAAGACGCTGGTAGTCAATAAAGCGGAATACCCCAGCCTGAACTTCATAAGACAGAATAGTTTTGCTGGTATTGACCGAAGAAAGGATCTCACCAGTACTGACGTTAACTACACGCAGGTTTACCGCTATCTGATCGAGTTGATACTGAGTATCTGCACCAATACCGAAATAGCGCGCACCTACACCACCCGATTTAACGTTACTTTCATAACCGATAATTGACCCTTCTACCATAATATTCGCAGCGGTCAGCGACTGGAGTGGAATGCGGTTATTAATGGCAACAGTGCCATTCTCTTGTGCCGCACGTATGATTTTCCGTTCATTCAGTAAGTTCTGCAATCCCTGGCGTTCCAGCGGAATAAACCAGCGCGAATCTTTCAGTGCAGTAACCAACATTGCCGTGGCGCTTTGCGGGACGGCGGTTGAGAAGTTACTTGCCGGGTAAGGTTTAAACTGACCCGTCTCATCCTGAATATTGTAAACTGAGACAAAGATCTTACCTGTCGGCATTGGCAGATGCGTTAAATCTTTATAGCTTTGGGCCCGAGGCATTAATGTTGGTTTAGCGGCTTCCTGGGGTGGGGATGTTAAGCAACCGCTGAGTAAAAACATGGCAACCAAAATAAGTAAGCGCTGCATGATTTTTTCCTTTCGTGGCTAAGTCTTAGAAATCGGTTGACTGTGTTTGCAAACCCGACACTTCGATAGTCGAAGTTTTCCCCGTTTTTCTGTCCGTGACATTCAATTGCAGTTGTCCATCCCGGTTGGCGATATCGATGATAAAATCATTGGTTACCATCCTCCCCGGCTGACCAGTATTAATATTGGTCAGCAAGCCGCCGAGTATTTGTGACTGGATAGCCTGGGTAAAGTTATCCAGTGCTGAAGGGGTTTCAAACCCAAAATCATCACCACTCGGATCTTTATAAGAGTTTTGTGCCTGGGCGCTATTCAATAAAAAAGCACCGTTGTTAGGGTTGCCACCAAAGTTCGGGTTGCGGAACTGGAAAGTCATGTTTCCGGCCCAACTTAATGGTGAAATCAGCATGAGCAAAACGACTGCATGTTTGACACGCATGAAAGCCTCCGGACAAAATCATGTTTTAGAATTCATCGCGCGCTAAATCGCTCGTGCTTAATAGGGTCTGATCTATTTGCCGGCGACTTAATGCTTCCTCAGTTTGTGCCAATGCGAAGACCACTGTTTTTTCGAAGTCTCTTTTCGTTGGGAATAAAAAAGTCTGGAAGATAACGTCCTGATTAACCGTTATTGTGATCCAACTTCCCCAACGTGCACTGGGCCTTTCATTGATGGTTAAATTTCCTGTGTACTCGCTTTCCCACTTGTCACTAAATGCACGATAAAAATCATGCCCAATTGAGGAGACAGTGTGGTCAGTTAACAGTCCGGGTACCTCCACTTCTACAGCCGCGTGTAGATTCCCGGCAGCCAGGAATAAATTTGCTGCCACAATCCAGGTCAAATAGCGTTTCATGGCTTTATCGCCTGAGGTTATCATTGGCCCATGAGACCGCCTGCGTACGATTTTTGACAGCTATCTTTTTGAAAAGATTATAAAGATGCGTTTTTACCGTATTCTCACTGATAAACAGTGAGCGTGCGATCTCAATATTTGAGGCGCCGATACGCAGTTTATTAAGGATCTCTTTTTCACGATGAGTGAGTAGTGCCGACTCCGTGCTGTTATAACGGTAGTTTCCAGAATGAGTGATTAAGTAACTGGCCAATTTCTGCGAAAAGTAGCATTCGCCTCGCAAGACACCTTGCAACCCGCTAACGACACGCTGTTCATCTTCTGCTGCGTAAAACACACCATTGATATGCGGCCAGTTTTCGATATCCCGGTAAGGATAATCATCGGGTGTATTCAACAATAACGTCTTTATATTGTTGTTTTTACGGCTTAAATTATCTTGCCAGTAATGGATCAGTTTTTTATCTGCCTCCATCATATCCAGTAAAACAATGCAGCTAGCGGATATATCATCCAGAGAACGTTGAATATTATGTAGTTTTCCAGATAACGCCAACGATTGTTTTAAATGCTGTAATAATGCAGTTGCCTGCAGAGAGGGTTTAGTGATCAACAATAATGTATGACCATGAATACTATGGACTTCATTAAACATGATGAAACTCCACTTTTTAGTCGCACACCCGACAGCTGTCTCTACTAAAATAGAGGCACCAGAAGTACTGACAGATGTTGCACTGCTGTGTAGAAATAAAATATCGACCCACAGGGGTGAAAATATTAAAACAAATGGACTTCAACTGATTTCAATCTAGCTATTACAAATCTTAAAGCAAGTGTTAAACTTGTTACAGAATGTAAAATTATATATTAAAATGTGATTTTATGGTTTTTATTGAGTTTAGATTTGATAGTAAAGTTGTACATTTCACTGTTATTGCACAGATTTAAAAAATCATACAAATTATATTAATTGATTGATTTATATGGTTTTAATTTATACTTAGTAAGTTTTATCATTCTAATGAATTTCGATTATTTTGCCTCGCTTTACGTTGAACAATTTTAGATAGAAAAAAATGATGTTTGTCACGACTTGTACCAGCAGCTATCGCGAGGCCGCGCTGCGAGGCCCTGAAATCGTTGAATGCAGCGTTTTTCTACCATTGCATAGAAATGCATAATCAGCGATTGTCCAAAAATAAAATCGATACATATAACAGCGTTGTTGGCTCTTAATTAGTACTTTGGTGTGAATCTAAATATAAAAATACCACTCGCGGGTGAGTTATTTAAAATGTTTCAACGGACATACTCTTCATCGTAACGTGGCGTTAACAAAACAAAGTCATGTTAACAACAAAATTGAGTGGTAAATAATTTAACTTCATGTACGACCAGGTCCAGGGTGACAACATGAAAAACAAGTTGTTATTTATGATGTTTACAATGCTGGGTGTGCCTGGGATTGCATCCGCAACAAGTTATGATCTGGCTAATTCAGAATATAACTTTGCGGTAAATGAATTAAGCAAGTCTTCATTTAATCAGGCAGCCATTATTGGTCAAGTTGGCACTGCGAACAGTGCAAATACTCGACAGGGGGGCTCAAAGTTATTGTCGGTCATTTCTCAAGACGGTTCAGGTAACCGGGCTAAAATAGACCAGACAGGATCATATAATCTTTCTTATATTGATCAGGCGGGTAGTTCTAATGATGCGAGTATAAAACAAGGTTCTTACGGTAATACGGCTGTTATTATCCAGAAAGGTTCTGGTAATAAAGCAAATATTACCCAGTACGGTACACAAAAAACAGCAGTTGTGGTGCAGAGACAGTCGCAAATGGCCATTCGCGTGACTCAACGCTAATCCATTAACGACGTTTAAATCAATCCGATGGGGGTTTACCATGAAATTTTTAAAAGTGGCAGCATTCGCAGCAATCGTTGTTTCTGGTAGTGCTCTGGCTGGTGTTGTTCCGCAATGGGGCGGTAGTGGTCATCATAACGGTGGTAATAACAATGGTCCGGACTCATCAATGAGTATTTACCAGTATGGTTCTGGCAACATTGCGAATGCGCTGCAAAGTGATGCACGTAAGTCCGATGTGACCATCACCCAGCATGGTCGTGGTAACGGGGCAACCGTTGGACAAGGTGCTGATGACAGTACCATTAGTCTGAAACAAACAGGCTTCAGTAACAGCGCTGACATCAATCAGTGGAATGCTAAGCATGCTGATATCAGCGTGACCCAATACGGTGGCCGCAACGGTGCAGTGGTTAATCAGACAGCGTCTGACTCCAATGTTCTGGTTCGCCAGGTTGGTTACGGCAACAACGCCACCGCAAACCAACATTAATTCAGTCTTCTGACTGAGAATAAACAGGGCGAAAGCCCTGTTTTTTTTCGGGAGAATATTATGCATACGCTATTACTTATTGCCGCGCTCTCAAATCAAATTACGTTCAATACAACCCAGCAAGGCGAAATGTACACCATCGTTCCTCAGGTAACGCTATCGCAGCCGTGTGTGTGCCAGGTACAAGTTCTCGCTTTACGGGAAGGGAAAAGTGGACAAAGTCAAACTCAGCAGAAAACAACCCTTTCTATACCCGCTAATCAACCGATCGATTTAACAAAACTTAGTTTAAATATATCAACTGAGGATTCGGTTAAAATCGTTGTTACCGTTTCGGACGGACAATCTCTGCATCTCTCGCAACAGTGGCCTGACTCAACCAGTCACTCATGATTTTTGATGTATTTGCATAATGGGTGTGGCTGGTAATGCGCTGCTGTTCTATGAATATAGAAACGTTAATACGTTTTTATTTGTCCGTTAACCGCAGCGGTGAAGGACCACACCGATACCTCAAGGATGGTTAATCATTGAGGAACCCATATGCATACATTAGCAAAAAGTATTTTAGGTACCAGCTTGTGTGTTTTTTCTCTTTATACGGTCTCCGCAATCGCCCAGCAAATCACATCTGGCGGGGTTATTCACTTCCGTGGTGAAATAGTTGAACCGCCTTGTGAGGTAAACACCCATCAACAGCAGATTGAATTGTCATGCATACGTGACGGCGAAATGTACAATAGTCGCTTTAGCGGACAGCAGGTGACGATGGCTCCTCAGAGTTTTAAGCAACTAGCCTCGGTGAAAATGCATTACCTCAATACGCAGAAAAGTCTGGCTATTCTTAGCATTGAATATAAATGAACCGTTCTGGCGTAGATATGCAGCCGTTTTGTTAAAAAGTAAGATTTCATGGAAAACCCTGCTGTACACTTAGTAGAGAGTGTTTTGTCAGGGGAATCTTATGCAATCGCGTGTTCATGTGTTACATGGCGACATTACGACTATAGCTGTTGATGTGATCGTCAATGCCGCCAACTCTTCTCTGCTGGGTGGTGGAGGCGTGGATGGGGCAATTCATCGCGCAGCCGGGCCTGCATTGTTGGAAGCCTGCAAACAAGTAATACAGCAACAGGGAGAATGTCCAACCGGACATGCAGTGATTACCCTGGCCGGATCTCTGCCCGCAAAGGCGGTGATCCATACTGTGGGACCTGTCTGGCAAGGGGGCGGTCATCACGAAGCCGAACGCCTTGAAGAGGCCTATTTAAATACCCTTCAACTGGCATTGGCCAATGGGTATCAGTCCATTGCTTTTCCGGCAATCAGCACGGGAGCGTATGGTTATCCGCGCGCAGCAGCGGCGGAGATAGCGGTGAATACGATACTGAAATTTATCACTCGTCGGGCGTTACCTGAGCAAATTTACTTTGTTTGCTTTGACGATGAAAACACCCGGCTTTATAACAGATTACTCACCCAACAAGGCGATGATCACACGGCCTGATATGACGCGACTAGAGCGTGCCATTACCCCTCTTTGTGCAAACCATCCTGAACGATGCGGTATTCTTACGCTGGATGATAGCCTGGATGCTTTCGCGGCTCGCTATCGGTTAACTGAAATGGCGGAACGCTCACTGGATGTACAGTATTACATCTGGGAAAACGACATGTCCGGGCTATTGCTGTTTTCGGTTCTGTTAGCTGCGGCGAAAAGAGGTGTGCGCGTTCGTTTGCTGCTGGATGACAACAACACGCCGGGTCTGGATGATACGCTGCGCCTGCTTGATAACCATCCTAATATTGAAGTTCGCCTGTTTAATCCCTTTTCGTTTCGGATACTGCGCGCTCTGGGGTATTTAACCGACTTTGCCCGACTTAATCGCCGCATGCACAATAAAAGCTATACCGCTGACGGCGTCGTGACTCTCGTCGGGGGGCGCAATATTGGTGATGCTTATTTTGGCGCAGGCGAACAACCGCTGTTTTCCGATCTCGACGTGATGGCCATCGGCCCCGTAGTTAAAGAGGTCGCGGATGATTTTGAGCGTTACTGGCAGTGCCGTTCTGTTTCAACGTTACAGAAAGTACTGGAGCTGTCTGAACCTGAGCCGACCCAGCGTATTGAATTGCCTGAATCCTGGTACAATGATGATATTACTCGTCGCTACCTGCATAAGCTGGAAACCAGCCAGTTTATGACCAGTCTGGACCAGGGGGCCTTGCCGCTGATTTGGGCAAAAACGCGCCTGCTCAGTGATGACCCGGTAAAAGGTGAAGGGAAGGCGCCGCGTCATTCGTTGTTGCCCCAGCGTTTATTTGATGTCATGGGATCGCCTACTGAGCGCATTGATATTATTTCCGCCTATTTTGTGCCGACCCGGGCTGGCGTGGCGCAGCTTCTGCGTCTGGTCAGGAAAGGGGTCAGGATTGCTATTTTAACGAATTCACTGGCGGCGAATGATGTTGCTGTCGTCCATGCTGGTTATGCGCGCTGGCGAAAGAAACTGTTGCGCTATGGTGTGGAGTTGTACGAACTTAAACCAACCCGCGATCGGGCCACTGTGTTACACGATCGCGGGTTAACTGGTAACTCAGGCTCAAGCCTGCATGCGAAAACCTTCAGTATTGATGGTCGAAAAGTCTTTATCGGCTCGCTAAATTTTGATCCACGTTCAACGTTACTCAATACCGAAATGGGGTTTGTCATTGAGAGCGAAGTGCTGGCCGCACTGATTCATAAGCGTTTTATGCAAAGCCAGCGTGATGTCGCCTGGCAATTGCGCCTTGATCGCTGGGGCCGGATTAACTGGGTCGATCGCCAGCACGACACGGAAGTGGTGCTAAAAAAAGAACCCGCCACAGGATTCTGGAAGCGGGTTCTGGTGAGACTTGCGTCACTGCTACCTATTGAGTGGTTACTTTGAACCACGCAATGTCAGCTAACCGGCAACGGCTTTGCTTTTATCCTGCTTAACAGGCGGTTTACCCGAGAAGAGAAATTTCAGAACCGGAATACGTAAATGGATTTCGTACAGTATCAGCGCAATTCCGACCACAAATAGTAGCCCACACAAAAAGCCCAGAATATTCGATGAGATATGCGGCGTGATATAGGCGCCGAAAAACAGCGTTAACGGATGGTGTACCAGGTAGATAAACAACGACGCGTTTACGAAATAGGTGACGCGGGCTGACTGGAAATTCAACAAACGGTAGCCGAGTGAAAAGACAACGTTAACCATCCACAGGCCCATGACCATGGTTATCACATATTCGGTTTCATACATCCAGGCATCGCCGTTTCCGTAACGCTGATTAAGCAGATAGGCGACGAACGCGGATCCTGCGGCTAACGTGCAGCCACGCGATGGCGTAGTAAACAGCGCCTTTAACCTGGGATTGATAAACGCCAGGGCGCCAAGCATAAAGAAAGGCACATAAAACAGCGTTTGCATGATGATGAAATTAAACATGCCGTCACTGAGAATAGAAGGATAGAGGATAAAAATTGTCCGTCTGATAACGGCATATCCCACGCCAAGCAACAAAAAAACTAGTGTTAGCTTAGTCATTGAAGCAGGTGCTGAGCTCGAGTCATCTGCGCTTGTCAGCCGTTTTTTCATTTGGCTGAATACCCACATGCTTACGGTCGTTAAAACGACAAGGACCAGTAAAAACCACAGATGTGAAATAAGCTCCCACGCAAGCGCGTTGTATTTATCGTACCCGCTGAGAGTATGCCAGCTGTCTGCTTTTCCCTTCACAAATTGCAGCATGATAAATTGCGGCAGCGTAAGCAACGGAATCGCGGTTAACATAGGGATCCCCACACGTTCAACACGTACTTTCCACCAGCGTTTTAATGGGTAACGCAAAAAAAGCATGTATGAAAAATAACCCGAAATAACGAAGAAAACCTGCATGCGAAACGCATGGATGAAGTCGTTAAAAAGGGTTAGCCACCACGATGGCTCTGCACTGTTCACATGCCAGGTATGTGTGGAGTAGATCAATGAGATATGGAAGGGGATACCCAACAACATCAGCCAGGCGCGGATGGAGTCAAGAAAGTATTCACGCGGTGGAGATACAGAGCTCATAGACAGTTACGTATTCTCAGACTTTTCGTCTTATCCCTAAGGCGAATAATGGTTACATTCGAGGCCAACCCTACACGAAGTCTTACAACCTGTCTCCAGGATAAGCACGCAAAGTGAAAACAGGCATACGAACCTGATTAAACCATGAGCCAGCGCGCGAACAATACAGGGATTCAGTTGTCGGATTACCCGATTATCCATTAAAATGGATCGGATCAATATAAGCACACAAAGGGGGAAGTGCTTACTAATTATGAAACATAAACTACAAATGATGAAAATGCGTTGGTTGGGTGCAGCAGTCATGTTAACGCTGTACACATCATCGAGCTGGGCATTCAGCATTGATGATGTTGCTAAACAAGCTCAATCCTTAGCCGATAAAGGCTATGAGGCGCCAAAAAGTAACTTGCCCTCCGTTTTCCGCGATATGAAATATGCGGATTATCAGCAGATCCAGTTTAATCGCGATAAAGCCTACTGGAGTAACCTTAAGACCCCATTTAAGCTCGAATTCTACCACCAGGGTATGTATTTCGACACGCCGGTCAGAATCAATGAAGTTACCGCCACAGCGGTAAAAAAAATCAAATACAGCCCGGATTATTTTAATTTTGGCGATGTCCAGCATGATAAAGACACGGTAAAAGATCTCGGTTTCGCCGGGTTCAAAGTGCTGTATCCGATCAACAGCAAAGATAAAAACGATGAAATCGTCAGCATGCTCGGTGCCAGCTATTTCCGCGTCCTGGGTGCAGGTCAGGTTTATGGCCTGTCTGCGCGAGGTCTCGCTATTGATACCGCTCTGCCTTCGGGCGAAGAGTTTCCCCGCTTTCGTGAGTTTTGGATCGAACGTCCAAAACCAACTGATAAACGTTTAACCATTTATGCCTTGCTGGACTCCCCGCGTGCGACCGGAGCGTATCGCTTTGTGATTATTCCTGGGCGTGACACGGTTGTGGATGTTCAGTCCAAAGTTTACCTGCGCGATAAAGTGGGCAAGCTGGGCGTAGCACCGCTAACCAGTATGTTCCTGTTCGGGCCGAACCAGCCGTCTCCGACGACTAACTATCGTCCGGAACTGCATGACTCTAACGGTTTGTCTATCCATGCTGGCAATGGCGAGTGGATTTGGCGTCCGCTGAATAACCCGAAACACCTCGCAGTGAGTAGCTTTGCGATGGAAAATCCGCAAGGATTCGGTCTGCTGCAGCGTGGTCGTCAGTTCTCCCGTTTTGAAGATATCGACGACCGCTACGACTTGCGTCCGAGCGCCTGGATCACGCCAAAAGGCGACTGGGGTAAGGGTAAAATTGAGTTAGTTGAAATTCCAACCAACGATGAAACGAACGATAACATCGTTGCCTACTGGACGCCGGATCAACTGCCTGAAGCAGGCAAAGAGATGAACTTCAAGTACACCCTGACGTTCACTCGCGATGAAGATAAGCTTCATGCCCCGGAAAGTGCCTGGGTACAGCAGACTCGCCGCTCAACAGGTGATGTCAAACAGTCAAATCTTATTCGCCAGCCTGACGGCACCATTGCATTTGTGGTGGATTTCGCCGGTGCAGATATGAAAAAACTGCCGCAGGACACCCCTGTCACCGCGCAAACCAGCATTGGCGACAACGGTGAGATCGTTGAAAGCACAGTGCGTTATAACCCGGTCACTAAGGGTTGGCGTTTGATGCTGCGCGTGAAAGTGAAAGATGCGAAGAAACCCACTGAAATGCGTGCTGCGTTGGCCAATGCCGATCAGACGTTGAGTGAAACCTGGAGCTACCAGTTACCTGCCAATGAATAAGACAACTGAGTATATTGACGCAATGCCGCTTTCGGATACCGAGAAAGCGGCACTGCCGAAAACTGACATCCGCGCCGTTCATCAGGCGCTGGATGCCGAGCACCGTACTTACGCGCGCGAAGATGATTCACCGCAGGGGTCTGTTAAAGCTCGCCTTGAGCAAGCCTGGCCGGACTCTCTGGCCAAAGAGCAGTTGATTAAGGACGATGAAGGGCGTGACCAGTTGCAGGCCATGCCAAAGGCAACACGCACTTCGATGTTTCCCGACCCCTGGCGTACTAACCCGGTAGGCCGTTTTTGGGATCGTCTGCGTGGACGGGATGTGACACCGCGTTATCTTTCACGTCTGACGAAAGAAGAACAAGAGAATGAACAGAAATGGCGTACCGTTGGGACGATCCGCCGTTACATTCTGCTGATCTTAACATTGGCGCAAACGGTCGTTGCGACCTGGTATATGAAGACAATTCTTCCGTATCAGGGCTGGGCGTTCATTAATCCTGCAGACATGATGGGGCAGAATCTGTGGGTTTCCTTTATGCAGTTGCTGCCCTATGTGCTCCAGAGCGGGATACTTATTCTGTTTGCCGTCCTTTTCTGCTGGGTATCTGCGGGGTTCTGGACTGCTTTGATGGGCTTCCTGCAACTGTTGATTGGGCGTGATAAGTACAGTATTTCAGCCTCAACGGTAGGGGATGAACCTCTTAATCCTGAGCATCGTACTGCGCTGATTATGCCTATCTGTAACGAGGACGTTGACCGTGTATTTGCGGGTCTGCGTGCCACGTGGGAGTCGGTTAAAGCCACGGGCAATGCCGAGCATTTCGATGTCTACATTCTGAGTGACAGCTATAACCCTGATATCTGCGTAGCGGAACAAAAAGCGTGGATGGAGTTGATTGCTGAAGTGCAGGGTGAAGGGCAGATTTTCTATCGCCGTCGTCGGCGTCGTGTGAAGCGTAAAAGCGGTAACATTGATGACTTCTGTCGTCGTTGGGGGAATCAGTACAGTTACATGGTGGTGCTGGATGCGGACTCAGTGATGAGTGGCGACTGCCTGACCGGCCTGGTGCGTCTGATGGAGGCGAATCCAAACGCCGGGATTATCCAGTCTTCACCAAAAGCATCCGGGATGGATACGCTGTATGCGCGCTGCCAACAGTTTGCTACTCGCGTGTATGGCCCGCTGTTTACCGCCGGACTTCACTTCTGGCAGTTGGGTGAGTCGCACTACTGGGGTCACAACGCGATTATTCGCGTGAAGCCGTTTATCGAGCACTGTGCGCTTGCACCGTTACCGGGTGAAGGCTCGTTTGCAGGATCGATCCTCTCCCATGACTTCGTGGAAGCTGCATTGATGCGTCGTGCAGGGTGGGGCGTGTGGATTGCTTACGATCTGCCGGGTTCTTATGAAGAGCTGCCACCGAACCTGCTGGATGAACTCAAGCGTGACCGACGCTGGTGTCACGGTAACCTGATGAACTTCCGTTTGTTCCTGGTTAAAGGGATGCACCCGGTTCACCGTGCGGTATTCCTGACCGGCGTCATGTCCTATCTGTCGGCTCCGCTGTGGTTTATGTTCCTCGCGCTCTCAACTGCACTGCAGGTGGTTCATGCGCTGACGGAACCACAATACTTCCTGCAACCGCGCCAACTGTTCCCGGTCTGGCCGCAGTGGCGTCCGGAGCTGGCGATCGCGCTGTTTGCCTCAACGATGGTGCTGTTATTCCTGCCGAAGCTGCTGAGTATTTTACTCATCTGGTGTAAAGGGACGAAAGAGTACGGCGGATTTATCCGTGTAACACTGTCATTGCTGCTGGAGGTTCTGTTCTCCGTGCTGCTGGCGCCGGTGCGTATGCTGTTCCACACGGTCTTCGTAGTGAGCGCATTTCTTGGCTGGGAAGTGGTCTGGAACTCACCGCAGCGCGATGACGACTCCACCCCGTGGGGCGAAGCGTTTATGCGTCACGGATCTCAATTGTTGCTGGGTCTGGTATGGGCTGTGGGTATGGCGTGGCTGGATCTGCGCTTCCTGTTCTGGCTGGCACCGATTGTCTTTTCGCTGATCCTGTCGCCGTTTGTTTCCGTAATATCCAGCCGTTCAACGGTGGGGTTACGAACTAAACGCTGGAAGCTTTTCCTGATCCCGGAAGAGTATTCTCCGCCTAAAGTGCTGGTGGATACTGACAATTATCTGGTGATGAATCGTAATCGTTCGCTGGATGACGGCTTTATGCATGCAGTGTTTAACCCGTCATTTAACGCGCTGGCAACGGCGATGGCCACCGCACGCCATCGTGCCAGTAATGTGCTTGAAATTGCACGAGACCGTCACGTGGAGCAAGCGCTGAACGAAACGCCAGAGAAACTGAATCGCGATCGCCGCCTTGTGCTGTTGAGCGATCCGGTGACCATGGCACGTTTGCATTATCGTGTCTGGAACTCACCGGACAGGTATTCTTCGTGGGTCAATTATTACCAGGGGATCACCCTGAACCCGCTGGCGCTCAGGAAAAAATAAACGTTCTGACGTGAAAATACCGGCCCCGGGCCGGTATTTTTTTATACTGAATACAAAAGGTCATGAGGTATCAGGTGCGAATACTGGTTGTTGGAATAATGGTCTTACTCCTGAGCGGATGTGGCAGCATTATTAGCCGGACGATCCCGGGGCAGGGGCACGGCAATCAATACTATCCTGGCGTCCAGTGGGATGTCCGGGACTCGGCGTGGCGTTACGTCACCATCCTCGACCTGCCATTTTCGCTGGTGTTTGATACGCTGCTGCTGCCACTCGATATCCACCATGGGCCTTATGAGTAATTATCGCTCATCCCATTCATCTGCTGCTGTCTGACCTTCTTCTGTATCAAGGGGCGGTTCAAGCTGGAATTCCCCCTCATCCCATTCGTGGAGGGTGTTTTCTTCCTGCCATTCCTGGCGAATTTCAATCTCATCATAATCGCCATCAAAAACGCTTTGCGCCGCTTCGCCGCTCAGCATTGGCAGACATTCGCCACCTTCGTCATCTTCGTCAGCGAAAAATTCGGCCTGCCACATGATGTCGCCATCCTGTAGTACGTATTTTTGTACGTTCAGTTGCTGAACACTGGCTTCGTCAGGTTCAAGATCGGGGTTATCAGCCAGAAACTCTTCACGGGCTGCATCAATGGCTTCTTCCAGCGTGGCATACATAGTCATCAGAGTCTCCCTTTGATTTAATGAGGTATTCAGGGAAATAATAGTTGATTCTCTGATATAGCAAGTATTAATGCGTAAAAATCATCCTGGGACCTGAGCATCTCGGCGGCGGCGCAGACTGTTCCACGAATAGATAGCGTTGAATAATACGATGCCCGCAGTCACACAGAAAACGGCACGGAAACCATAGTTTGCCGATATGGCGGCCCCCATCAGTGGCCCTGTCACGTTGCCAATATCCCGAAATGACTGGTTATAGCTGAATATTCGCCCGGCTATCTGGTTAGTTGAGTTATAGACCAGCAGGGTTTGTACGGCAGGTAGCAGAGCACCGTCGGCAGCGCCGAGTAAAAAGCGCAGAACGCCAAGCTGCCACGGCGTCTGTACTAATGACATTGGGATCAGTAGCAGCACTGAAATAACCAATGCGACAATCAGGATTTTCTCCGGGCCAATTCTGTCGCCTAACTTGCCGAGCCTGGGTGCACTAAGCAGGGCCGCCACGCCAGGAACTGAGGCAATCATCCCGCTGATAAAGGCGATGTTGCTGACGTTACCGGCAAGTTCGCGTACATACAACGTCAGAATAGGTGCAATAGAGCCAGTCGCTACCTGAATGATCAACGTCGTGACAAACAGGCTCAATACCAGCTTAGGATTCTTTAATGAAGCGACGACCTCCCGCATATGCAGCATTTCTTTCTTACTCACCGGCCGGAAATTCTCACGGATAAAAAATAACGTCAGAATAAAACAAAGCAGTAGTACGCTGGCGGTAATGAAGAAAACTGGACGCAGCCCAAAATGGTCGGCGAGTAACCCGCCAGCCAGTGGGCCAAGCAGGGCGCCACTGACGCCCCCGGTGGAAAGTGTACCCAGCGCCCAGCCGCTTTTATTGCGCGGAACCTGCGTGGCGATCAGGGCATTGGCGTTGGGAATGAATCCCCCCAGAAGTCCGAGCAGGGCGCGCAGGACCAGGAACTGCCAGATATTTTGCGCCAGCCCCATTAACAGCATCACGATCGCCATGCCCAGCGCTGAACGCAATAGCATTATTTTTCTGCCCTTTCTGTCAGCAAGCCCCCCCCAGAAAGGTGAGGCGATAGCAGAAAAGAGAAAAGTAATGCTAAAGACCAGGCCTGACCACATATTTAAGGCGCTATGACCCGTCACGCCCAGATTTTCGACATAGAGCGGTAAGAAGGGCATGACCAGGCTAAATGCCGCGCCGGTCAGGAAACAACCCAGCCAGGCAACAGTGAGATTGCGTTTCCAGTTTATGGGGACATCAGAGGGTGACATAGCGATCCGCAGTGTGGCGCGCTGTTTGCGCTATTGTTTGAATATTAAGTAAGCAGGCTAATTATGCGCCTGGTTTATAGGCGCTGCAATGCGGATAGCAGTTAAACCTAAAGAGGTTATCTGAGGTGTTGCAGCCCGGCGGGCTGCAAGGCGTTTCAGTAAAGGGAAGGGGCACCTTCAGGACGTGTTTTAAAGCGACGGTGTAGCCACATATATTGCTCCGGTGCCATCATGATGCACTTCTCAACAATTGTATTCATCCAGGCAGCAGTGGTCTCTGCGTCGTCCAGAGGTGGGGAACATTCCGGAGGCAGCATAATCAGTTGGTACCCTTTGCCGTCGGGTTTACGGCGGGGAACAAACGGTACCAGACATGCATTGGACAGACGTGAAAGCATCCAGGTCCCGGAGGTCGTTGCGGCTTGTTCAACGGCAAACAGGGGAACAAATACGCTGGATCGCGGACCGTAGTCATGATCCGGCGCATACCAGACCACTTCACCTTTTTTCAGCGCTTTGATCATCCCTTTCAGGTCTTTGCGATCGAGCATTGATTTATTGGAGCGCATACGCCCCCAGGTTTGTAGCCAGTCGAGAAGCGGGTTGTCATTGGGGCGATAAACGCCGATCCCTGGTTCCTGTAAGCCAAACTGACGAGCACCCAGCTCAAGCGTCAGAAAGTGCAGTCCGACAAGCAGGATCCCTCGCTTCTGCGCCTGAACGTCACGGATATGTTCCATTCCGATAACTTCAGTCCAGCGTGAAATTCGGCGATCGGACCAAAACCAGGCCATTCCGGTTTCTATCACGCCCATACCTACAGATTCGAAGTTTTTTACCACCATCTGCTGGCGTTCCTGTTCACTCATCTGCGGGAAGCACAGCTCGAGATTCCGGGAAACAATCTTTGCCCGACGCTTCATTACACGTAATGCCAGGTGACCTAATGCACAGCCTAACTTATAGAGGAGCGGATAGGGTAACTGCACGATCAACCAAAGGATGCCAATACCTGCCCAGGTTAACCAATAACGTGGATGCAATAATGCAGTCGAGAACTTGGGTAAATTCGTCATGTCTATCCTGTCTTTAAACGACCAATTCCCTGTATTGTCGCATTTTTTCGCGCGTATCAAAAATTTGTGACGCAGGAACGGTCATTAAATCATCATTTGTTGTTGTGTTTTTATCGTGAAGTATGAAATGTAGCGTAAAATGTGTGGATGTAAATTGGCGATGTTTGCTTTATGATGCCGGCCGATTTTCAATTTTTACTTCCTGCAGGATACGTACACCATGCCAGTGTTACACAACCGCATTTCGAATGACGCGCTCAAAGCCAGGATGCTGGCAGAGTCTGAGCCGCGAACGACAATCTCGTTCTATAAATACTTCAACATCGTCGAGCCTCAGCACACGCGTGATGCGCTGTACCAGATGTTCACCGCGTTAAATGTCTTCGGACGGGTTTATCTTGCGCATGAAGGGATTAACGCACAAATCAGCGTGCCGCAAAGTAATGTTGAGAGATTCCGCGATCAACTTTACGCTTTTGATCCTGCATTTGCCGGACTTCGTCTGAATATTGCACTGGATGATGACGGAAAATCATTCTGGGTACTGCGCATGAAGGTCCGTGATCGAATTGTGGCTGATGGTATCGATGATCCTGGCTTTGACGCCAGCAATGTTGGTGATTACCTGAAAGCTGCAGAAGTGAACGCCATGCTCGACGATCCAGACGCGGTATTTATTGATATGCGCAACCACTATGAATACGAGGTTGGCCACTTCGATAATGCGCTGGAAATTCCTGCAGACACTTTCCGCGATCAACTGCCGAAAGCCGTCGAAATGATGCAGGAACATAAAGATAAAAAAATAGTGATGTACTGCACAGGTGGAATTCGTTGTGAGAAGGCCAGTGCCTGGATGAAACACAACGGATTCAGCAAAGTATGGCACATTGAGGGGGGCATTATTGAATATGCGCGTAAAGCGCGTGAGCAGGGGCTACCCGTGCGTTTTATCGGCAAAAATTTTGTATTTGATGAACGTATGGGAGAGCGAATCTCTGAAGATGTGATCGCGCATTGTCATCAATGTGGTGTGGCATGCGACAGCCATACTAATTGTAAAAATGATGGCTGCCATTTGCTGTTTATTCAGTGCCCGGCATGTGCAGGCAAGTATAAAGGCTGCTGCAGCGAACTGTGCTGTGAAGAAAGTGAATTGCCAGAAGAAGAACAACGCCGCCGTCGTGCTGGTCGCGAAAATGGCAATAAAATCTTCAATAAATCTCGTGGTCGCCTGAATACGAAACTGGGTATTCCGGATCCAGCGTCATAACATTGTGCCGCATGGGACATAAAGTCTTATCCGGCATGCAAAACTCACTTTGCAGGCCGGATAAGACGCGCGAACAATTACTTCTGCTGTACGCCTTCCACCGAAATGATTAAATCGACTTCCTGCGAAGCAGGGCCGAGATCGGTGGTGATGTTGAAATCTTTCAGCTTAATTTTTCCTTGTGCTTCAAAGCCTGCGCGCGTACCCCCCCACGGATCGCCACCTTGTCCTATCAGCTTCGCATCCAGCGTTACCGGTTTGGTCACGCCGTTAAGGGTCAGATTCCCGGTGATATCAAGCTCGTTACCCTCTTTCTTCACGCTGGTAGAGGTGAAGGTCGCCTGTGGAAATTTAGCGACATTGAGGAAATCTGCGCTTCGCAGGTGTTTATCACGTTCAGCGTGATTGGTGTCAACGCTGTTGGTGTTAATGGTGACATTTACTTTATCGGCGGCAGGATTTTTCTCGTCGAAGGTAAACGAGCCATCGAAGTCTTTAAATGTGCCGTACAGCCAGCTGTATCCCAGATGCTGAATACGGAAATTAACAAAGGCATGTTGTCCCTCTTTGTCGATTTTGTAATCTGCCGCGATTGCAGAACCGGTGGTGAATAACAGAGAGGTGAGGGCGAGCCCCAGCAGGCTTTTCTTCATTTTATGCTCCAGAGTCAGATGACGATCTTCCCAACATGCGATTAAGGGTATCGTCGTTATCGATAAAGTGATGTTTCAGGGCCATCAGGCCATGCAGAAGGGATAAAACCACTACGCTCCAGGCCAGCCAAAGATGCAGACTACCGGCAAGATCGGCCTGTGCTCCCGCGTTAGCGAGCGTGGCGGGAATTTCAAACCAGCCAAAAACACTGATAGCTTTACCGTCAGCGGTAGAAATCAGATAACCGCTGATCACAATAGAAAACAGCAGGATATATAACGCGAGGTGGCCCAGTGCCGCAGCGAGGCGAGTTAAACGGGAATAGCTTTTCAGCGCCGGGGGCGGAGGGGAGAAAATCCGCCAGGCAATGCGGATGACCAACCCCATCATGAGCAGTACTCCGATGCTTTTATGCAGTTCCGGGGCCTGGTGGTACCAGCCATCGTAATAGCTGAGTGTTACCATCCATAAACCCAAACCAAACATGCCATACACGGCAATAGCAATCACCCAGTGTAATGTCGCAGATACGACGCCATAGCGCTGTGGACTATTATTGAATTGCATAAACACACCGATAGATATTACAGGAGTGAATGAAAATGGCGTGAAAAAGACATTAATGCAACTAATAAATAACAATGGTGATGATATTTATTTTTAATTCAATAAATTTGATTTATTTACAAGGTAAACATCAGCGGATTAGTGTGAGTGGGCAGATTATGGCTTAATTTAAGGGTGTTTGTTGGTTTGTTTGTTATTCAGTTTATTGCAATGAAAATTAAGAAATTCTAAATTTTTGTCAATTACTGTCAGTATTCTTTGGTCAGAAAAACATAATATATATAACGTCCATAATGGCCAGCAGTGACCATAAAATAATGTAGAGCATAAAATGCTCGCGAATATTATTAACCAGGTAATGAAAGATGCGACGCATCAAAAGTATTCCTTAAATAGAAATGGCCTCACAGAGAGGCCATTTAGTGATTATTGTTTAAAACGGGTAAGTTTGAACGGGGACAGGTCAAAGGCTGACGGTTTGTCCTGGGCGAAATCCGCAGCGATCTCCCCCAACACGGAGGCAAATTTGAAGCCATGACCGCTCAACCCGGTAATGATTAGCGTATCGTCATGCTCTGGCAGCGTATCGATAATAAAGTCTTCGTCCGGAGAGTTATCGTAAGTGCAGGACGCACCATGCAGGCAACATCCAACACCGGGCAGAATAGTACGCAGGAATGGGAAAGCTTCGGAACCATCGCTGGCAACTGCGGCAAACGGTTTACGCTCTTCGGCGGAATGGATGATCTGCCCGCCGTTATGTTTACCAATCTTCAGCTCGTCATTTTCAGCCGGGAAACCGTAATACTGATCGCCATTCGGCAACTCACCGGTAAATGCCGGGAATTTGTTTTTAATGCTGTAGCGCCCGTCTGCCTGGTACCATGCAAACACTTTGCGCACCGGTTGTATTGGCAGTTCAGGCACCAGTGCCTGAACCCAGGTTCCGGTGCTAATCAGCGCTTTTTTAGCATGGTAGTCTCCGTCCGCTGTTTCAACCGTGACGCCATCATCATGATGATGAATTGCGGTGACAGGACATTTAAATAGCTGTGCACAGCCTGCTTCCTCAGCCAGACGGATCCAGGTTTTAATGGCTAGCTCACTGCGTAAAAAACCTGACTCTGCTTCAAACAAGCCAATATAGTTTTCAGGTACACGGATTTCGGGCCAGCGCGCCATAATCGCGGCTGCGTCCAGTTGCTCAACGTTTAGCTGCCACTGTTTTGCGCTTTGCGCCACGTTAGATAAGAAGGTTGAATCTGCCGGGCCGAGGTTGATAACACCTGAACGGACAAACACGGGTTCTTCATTTTGCGTGGAGAGTTCATCCCACAATGTCTGCGCACGCAGTACCAGCGGAACGTATTTTTCGCCTTCGCCATACGCATGACGAATTAATCGTGTGTCGCCGTGGTGGCTGCCCTGTTGATGTGGTGGCATATGTGCATCGATCATCAGAACATTCAGACCGGCGCGAGTGGCATAGTATCCAGCTGCGGCACCCACGGAACCGCTGCCAATAATGATTAAGTCGTATTTCATTCGCTTCTCTCTGCAATCGCGATAGTTGCAGGGTAAATAACTGACCAGCATTATTCAACCAGGAAATAAGAAAGGCACCGTTAAGGTGCCTTTTGATGGTTGGGTGCATCAGATTTAATGACGCTGATACTCATTCACCTGGTAATCGCCTGATTCAATTTTGGCGATTCCTGCTTCTAATATCGAAATAAATTGCCTGGCAACATCAGTGGTTAACCAGAGCGTTTGACCAACTTCAGTCCCATCCGGGTCCGGACGATTCGGGGTCTGGTAGTGCAAACGCAGCATCAGCGCATCATAGCTATCAACGGTGCTGATGTCCCATCCTACAAGCGGATGAGTCTGAATGACTTCATTATTCTTTTCCATCATGCCCCCTAATTCGTGTTACTAGACAACGGTTTTCGAGGTTCAATGCGTTTTTTCTGAAGCAACTTCAGTATATCAATAAATATGGGTATTCACTGGAAATTTAAAGAGGGAGACGCATAAATTTTATGTTTTAAGTGTTATCCGAACAATAAATCGGCACCTTATTCATATTTTTTTGGCATGTTATGCAGTTATTTTGATGCTCAGGCTAAAAGATAATCAGTTGCGTAAATAAACGTTACCCGTTTTGGTAGCAGGATTACGCTATTGATTAAAAGGCAATGTGTGTAAAAAAGCCGGGGCGACCCGGCAAATAAACATCACTGCATATCATTTATTATTCATTGATGAACCAGTCATCTGCGCTTTCCCATGTTTCCTGCAGGATCTCGCTGATGCGTTCTTTGTCCTCTTTGGTCGCGCCAATGACCGACAGATTGTTTGCGGTGGCATAACGAACGGTGACATTACCTTCGTTATCCGGGAAATGATGGTTAATACGGCGGGAGAGTTCACCTGCCAGGGCGTCAATCGCACCGGCAGGCAAAGGTGAAGTTTTAGCAATAGTGACTTCAATACGCATAATAGCCCCCTGTTGAATATACTGGTTATTTATACAGTTAACTTCAGTAATTGACAACAGTTGGCTATATTTTTTTTAGCTTTTTACAGACCAGCGTACCGTTTCTCCGCCGAGGAAGGGGACCAGTGTGTCATCTTCAAGCGCGATGCTCTCCGGTACCTGCTGTTCAATTCTAACCAGTTCAATAAAGGTTTCGTTAACCGGCAGCCCGTAGAATCGAGGGCCATTAAGCGAGCAGAAGGCTTCAAAATGGGCCAGAGCATTCATCTCTTCGAATACGGTGGCATAACTGCCCAGCGCGGTAGGTGCGTTAAAACAACCCGCGCAGCCGCAACTGGACTCTTTGCGATGACGTGCATGTGGTGCCGAGTCAGTGCCAAGGAATGCGCGGGTAAAACCGCTGGCGACCAGTTCACGCAGCGCCTGCTGGTGGATGTTACGCTTGAGGATCGGTAAGCAATACAGATGCGGGCGAATTCCGCCTACCAGCATATGGTTGCGGTTAAACATTAAATGCTGTGGCGTTATCGTTGCTGCGAGGAATTCATTCCCGTCACGCACGTACTCTGCTGCATCTTTGGTGGTGATATGTTCAAACACGACTTTCAGCGTGGTCAGGCGCTGACGCAATGGCTCCATCACAGTTTCAATAAAGCGCGCTTCGCGATCAAAAATATCGATGTCCGCATGGGTCACTTCGCCATGTACCAGCAATGGCATGCCGAGTTTTTCCATCCGCTCCAGCACTGGCATGATGGCATCAATAGATGTCACGCCGTGTGTGGAGTTGGTGGTGGCATTCGCCGGATAGAGTTTGGCTGCAGTGAATACACCTTCTTTGAATCCGCGCTCCAGCTCATTGGGATCCAGCGTATCCGTTAAGTAGCAGGTCATTAATGGGGTGAAATCGTGACCGGCAGGCACCGCGTCAAGAATGCGCTGACGGTACGCGATAGCGGCGTCAACCGTAGTGACAGGCGGTGCCAGGTTGGGCATGACAATCGCGCGCCCATAAATTTCACTGGTATAGGGCACGACAGTTTTTAACATGTCGCCATCGCGAAAGTGAAGATGCCAGTCGTCTGGGCGGCGGATCTTTAAAACCTGGGATGGTGCAGTCATCAATATGCTCCGGCTGAGGATAGTCATTTTTGCCGGAAACAAAGGATAAGCGGAAACGTTTTCGTTTGCACGAAAAAAAGGGTGCTGATGCACCCTCTTTTTTATTAATCGGTAAACGGAATGATTATTTCTCCCGGTTTCACCTCAATACCTTTGGCCAGCTTTTTCGCCAGCGCTTCGCCGTTACTGCTGTCTTCTCGCAGAATATAAGCCGGTTGCTGATTGAAATAATTCCGCAGCGACTGGTTTAAATAAGGCATCAGGGTTTGCAGAACCGATTGCATTTTTTCCGGTGTGACGGTTGCATCAACAACTTCCATCTCTTGCAGATAGATAGCGCCTTTTTCTTTGTTGAAGACCGGCAATGCTTTTAACTTCAGCTTCATGGTCGCTTTCTGACTGCCAAACAGGGAGTTCATATCCAGATTGGCATCACCGGTCAGGGTCACTTTATTCGGCTCTTCACGACCGATCTGACTGGCGAGATTGCGCAGAACAATATGTGCTTCAGCAACACCGGGCAAGCCAATGTCTTTAGAAAAGTTATTGTGTTTCGCCAGCGCCTGATTAATTTCTTGCTCGCTAACCGTGTATTGCGTGAGTTGATTACAACCAACCAACAGGCCGCCGACAATTAGTGCAGCGGCAAAAAAAAACTTTTTCATGGGGTTCCTCAACATGATGCTTGTGGCGTAATCGTGACACAAAGCAGCATCTAGTACCAGCACGCCGGACACCAGCAGAAAAAACTGAAAATGTGTCCATGCGGCTGGCTAAATATCAGGCACCTGGCTCCAGCATACCGCGTGATGTGCGTTTGTGGCTGAACTGCCAGCCCAGAGCCAGAAAAGTGATAAGGCCGATAACCCCGAGCATCATCCATGGCAGTTCGGGTTGCGACAACGCTTTGCCCATGTCAAACAACCAGCCGCCGCCGATGTAACCTATTGCGCCGCCGATAGCTAATCCCAGCCGACTAAAGCCCATGTAACTCCCCCGAGCCCGCGCATTCGCCAGCGATGCGCTGAGCGTTTCCCGCGCTGGTTCCGCAATAATGGAACCGATATAGAACGTACAGATCAGAGTGAAAAGCTGCTGTAAATTACCGACCAGACCAATGGGCATCATACTGAGAGACATCACCAACAAACCGGCCATCAGGCGGTGTTCCAGGCGAAAACGCTTTTCACTCCAGCGAGCAATCGGGTAGAGCAGCGTTAAGGAGAGGCATGCTTCAATGGCATACATCCATTTCACGGCGGACGGTGAACCCGCAATATCGTTAACCATAATCGGTAGCATCAGCATGACCTGCACCGCCAGCATGTAATAACCCGCTAATGTCAGGACATAGGTGACAAATCGCTTGTCATGCATCACGTGACTCATCCCTTCGCGTACCGGAATTTTCACCGTCGACAGTTTCCACGCGGGGAGAAGCCAGGCATTAAAGGCTGCGCACAGGACAAACAAAATCGCGCCCGTGGCGCATACCAGTCGGAAGTCGTACTGTAGCAGCCAGCTTCCGAGTAACGCACCAACGACCGCGCCGGCACTATCCTGCATCATCAGGATAGAGAAGAAACGCCCACGTTTTTCCGGGCGGATCAGTTTGACCACCAGCGCGGAGCGGGGAGGATCGAACAGTGTGCCGCCTAATCCGGAGAGAAAACAGGAAAACCACAGCAGCCAGGGTTCATGGGCAATACCCATAGTGGCGAATCCGGCGGCGCGCATCAGCATGCCGGTGACAATCATCGGTTTTGCACCAAAACGGTCTGCAATCGCTCCGCCAAAAATACCCAGCCCTTGCTGAATAAATTGGCGTAATCCAAGTGCAATACCAACCATTACGGCAGCCCAGCCCATTTGGTCGACGAAACGAATAGAGATCAACGGGAATACGACGAAGAAACCCAGTACGACCAACATATTATCGATGAGCAGGAAATATTTACCCAGGTTCCTCGCCTGCGAAACTTGCGACATTTCCCCTCCAGGGAAAAACTCGTCACTCTGATTAGAGTTTAAAAGATAAGCACCTCCTATTCTGCGGTGTCGTCTGATCTTTTCCCACCCCTGGGGAAACAATATTTTTTTATCAAAAGCCAGTCTTGATAGAGAGTTTTCATCAAAATGTGTGAATAATTCAAAAAATGATGTTTTGCTCTTTTCACAGGGTGTATTTGCACAGGTATAGTATTGCAAATAGCGTATTGAAGACGTTACGGGAAGGAGTAGGTATAGAATGTTTGGCTATCGCAGTAACGTGCCAAAAGTGCGCTTAACCACGGACCGCCTGGTCGTGCGTTTAGTGCATGAGCGTGATGCCTGGCGTCTGGCAGATTATTACGCAGAAAATCGTCATTTCTTAAAACCCTGGGAACCTGTTCGCGATGAAAGCCACTGTTATCCTTCTGGCTGGCAGGCGCGTCTGAGTATGATCTCTGAATTTCATAAACAAGGGTCTGCTTATTATTTTGCGTTGCTCGATCCAGAAGAGAAAGAGATCATCGGCGTCGCGAACTTCTCTAACGTCGTGCGTGGATCTTTTCATGCATGTTATCTCGGTTATTCCATTGCGCAGAAGTGGCAGGGACAGGGGCTGATGTATGAAGCCTTAACCGCGGCCATTCGTTATATGCAACGCTCACAGCATATTCACCGCATTATGGCGAATTACATGCCACATAATAAACGTAGCGGCGATTTGCTGGCGCGGCTTGGTTTTGAAAAAGAAGGGTATGCCAAAGACTACCTGCTGATTGACGGGCAGTGGCGCGATCACGTGCTAACGGCGTTGACAACATCAGAATGGACCCCGGGTCGCTAAGTTTCAGCTGTATTGGCTGATTAATGGAGAAGACGATGAAATACGAATTAACCGCCACCGAAGCCCGCGTGATTGGCTGTCTGCTGGAAAAGCAGGTAACAACGCCAGAACAATATCCGCTCTCCGTGAATGGCGTTGTGACCGCCTGCAATCAAAAAACCAATCGTGAACCGGTGATGAACCTGTCGGAATCGGAAGTGCAGGACCAACTGGATAACCTGGTTAAACGGCATTTTCTGCGTACTGTAAGCGGGTTTGGTAATCGCGTAACCAAATACGAGCAACGCTTTTGTAACTCAGAGTTTGGCAATCTGAAGCTCAGTGCAGGAGAAGTGGCGTTAATTACGACGTTGTTATTGCGCGGCGCACAAACGCCCGGAGAGTTGCGTAGTCGTGCATCCCGCATGTATGAATTCAGTGACATGGCAGAAGTTGAATCGACTCTGGAGACGCTGGCCACCCGTGAAGATGGTCCTTATGTTGTCCGTCTGGCACGTGAACCCGGTAAGCGCGAAAGCCGTTATATGCACCTGTTTTGCGGTGAAGTTGATGAGCCGATCGCAACGGCAGATGAATCTCCGGCTGCTTCTGGTGGTTTGCAGGCGCGCGTCGAGGCGCTGGAAACTGAAGTGGCAGAGCTAAAACAGCGGCTCGATTCGCTACTGGCGCATCTGGGAGACTAATGTGAAAAAATTACGTATCGGTGTTGTCGGGCTGGGCGGCATTGCGCAAAAAGCCTGGTTACCCGTCCTTGGCGCGGCTCCGGAGTGGACACTACAGGGAGCCTGGTCACCTTCGCGGGAAAAAGCAGAGCGTATTTGCGAAACCTGGCGGATGCCATACGTTGATTCACTGGCGAATCTGGCGGCAACCTGCGATGCCGTTTTTGTCCATTCCAGTACCGCAACACATTATGCTGTGGTGAGTGAATTGCTTAATGCCGGGATCCATGTTTGCGTGGATAAACCCCTGGCGGAAAATTTGCGCGATGCTGAACAACTGGTGGCACTCGCGGCGCGGAAAAAACTGACGCTGATGGTGGGTTTCAATCGCCGGTTTGCGCCGCTTTACCGGGATTTAAAAGCGCAGTTAGGTGATGCTGCTTCTGTCAGAATGGACAAGCATCGTACGGATAGTGTTGGGCCGCACGATCTGCGTTTTACGCTGTTGGATGATTATCTGCACGTCGTGGACACCGCGCTGTGGCTGTCCGGGGGAGAGGCTTTGATAAATAGCGGTACGCTGTTGACCAACGAATCCGGGGCGATGCTTTATGCCGAACACCATTTTTCTGCGGGTCAGGTGCAAGTAACCACCAGTATGCATCGTCGGGCGGGCAGCCAACGAGAAAGTGTACAGGTGGTGATGAACGGAGGATTAATAGACGTTACTGATATGCGGGAATGGCGTGAGGAGCTTGGACAGGGCGTAGTACACAAGCCGGTTCCAGGCTGGCAAACAACCCTGGAACAACGTGGCTTTGCCGGATGCGCGCGTCACTTTATTGAATGCGTGCAAAATCAGACGGTTCCTGAGACGGCGGGTGAACAGGCGATTCTGGCTCAGCGCGTGGTCGAAAAGCTGTGGCGGGATGCCATGGCTGAATAACCCCCTGTAACATCTGGCGGTAGTAATTCATCGTAATCCAGGTACTATATGCCCACTCAAAATAACTCCTCTTTCTAACAGTGAATGATGGCAACCTGTGGGGTGAACTGTTTGCCTGATAAGACTTTTATGCGTCTCCATCGGGTGCGGTGATGTTGCCGGATGACCGCTTAAATGCGTTATCTGGTCTACGGTTTCGCCATGCGGGGTTTTGCTCCAGGGTCTGGAATATAAAATAGATGAATTTATTAAAGTCGCTGGCGGCCGTCAGCTCGATGACGATGTTTTCACGCGTGCTGGGTTTTGCGCGTGATGCGATTGTCGCCAGAATTTTTGGCGCAGGGATGGCGACAGATGCCTTTTTTGTGGCATTCAAACTTCCTAACCTGCTGCGTCGAATTTTTGCTGAAGGCGCGTTTTCTCAGGCGTTCGTGCCAATTCTTGCAGAGTACAAAAGTAAGCAGGGTGAAGATGCCACCCGTGTGTTCGTCGCCTACGTTTCTGGGCTGTTGACGCTGGCGTTGGCGGTGGTCACGGTTGTCGGGATGCTCGCAGCGCCGTGGGTGATTATGGTCACCGCGCCTGGCTTTGCCGATACGGCCGACAAGTTTGCGCTTACCACTCAACTGCTGCGGATAACCTTTCCCTATATTCTGTTAATTTCGCTGGCCTCGCTGGTGGGCGCTATTCTTAACACCTGGAACCGTTTCTCCATTCCGGCGTTTGCACCGACGTTTCTGAACATCAGCATGATCGGTTTTGCGCTGTTTGCTGCACCTTATTTTAACCCGCCGGTACTGGCGCTGGCCTGGGCCGTCACCGTAGGTGGGGTATTACAACTGGTTTACCAGCTCCCGCATTTGAAAAAAATTGGTATGCTGGTGCTGCCGCGCGTGAACTTTCACGATGCCGGTGCGATGCGCGTCGTAAAGCAGATGGGCCCGGCAATCCTGGGCGTATCTGTCAGCCAGATTTCCCTGATCATCAACACAATTTTCGCCTCATTCCTGGCTTCAGGATCGGTTTCATGGATGTACTATGCTGACCGCCTGATGGAGTTCCCGTCAGGCGTCCTGGGCGTTGCTCTGGGGACCATTCTGCTGCCATCCCTGTCCAAGAGTTTTTCCAGCGGAAATCATGATGAATATTGCCGACTGATGGACTGGGGGCTGCGCCTGTGCTTTCTGTTGGCACTACCCAGTGCTGTGGCGTTGGGGATCCTGGCAAAGCCGCTGACGGTTTCCCTGTTCCAGTACGGTAAATTTACTGCATTTGATGCTTTGATGACCCAGCGTGCTCTGGTGGCGTACTCGGTTGGTCTCATTGGATTGATCGTAGTGAAAGTGCTTGCGCCCGGGTTTTACTCGCGTCAGGACATTAAAACTCCGGTGAAAATCGCCATTGTAACGCTGATTATGACTCAGGTGATGAACCTGGCGTTTATCGGTCCGTTAAAGCATGCCGGACTGTCGCTCTCGATTGGTCTGGCGGCATGTCTGAACGCCTCACTGCTGTACTGGCAACTGCGTAAACAGAAAATTTTCACCCCTCAACCTGGCTGGGGCTGGTTCCTGGCGCGTCTGGTGATTTCTGTGCTGGTCATGTCTGCGGCGCTGGTAGGCATGCTTTACATCATGCCGGAGTGGTCGCAGGGAACGATGCTGTGGCGTCTGCTGCGTCTGATGGCTGTTGTCGTTGTTGGTATTACAGCCTACTTTGCTGCGCTGGCCGTTCTGGGCTTTAAAGTGAAAGAGTTTGTACGCCGGACGGCGTAACAGAAAGGGGGAGTTGCCGTCAGGTGGCTCCCCTTATCGCAATATCAGATAGAGATTTTTTTCCCGCCGCGATGCGTCGCAGAGGTTTGGCCATTAGCGCCATACAAAGTCGGTTCCTGGTGCGGTTTCAGCACCTTGATCGCCTGTTGATTACGCTCGATCTGCCCTTCCAGGAGCCAACCATTATGTTGGTTGAGATCGCGTAAATGCTGTGTTTTGTTCGTGATGGTCTGCCAGCGCTCGGCTATCTCATCGTTGGCGCTGCGCGTCGAGTCGTGCTCGAGACGTCGCTGCTGTTCCAGATAATCCAGGGTCGCCAGTAAAGAGCTTTTTTCTTCTGTAATACGCTGTAGCTGGCTACCGTTGATATGGCCCGCGGAAAGCTGCTGCTGTTCAGCATCCATCACTGTTTTCAGGTCATTGAGGACGGTCGTCATCTGATCAAGTATTTCTGACAAGCGAGTCATACTTTATTTACTCTGTAGGTAGCTCTGTGCCTCGCGGATCAGCGAGTCTGCAATTTTCCCAGTGTCCATTTTCAGCTCACCGTTACGGATCGCGATTTTCAATGCTTCAACACGCTCCATATTGATGTCATTGGTACCGGGTTGCATCAGCTTGGCCTGAGCGTCGCTTAACATCACACTGGTGCTGTTGGTCGCTGATGTTTTTTCCTTCCGCGCTTTTTGTACCGGCGTGTCGCTGGTTTCGCGTGGTTGGACAGTGCTTACTGGCTTCAATGGTGAGGTACGATCAATGCTCATTTTTTTATCCTCATCGAGGGGTTACGCTATAGCGACCCGCTTTAATCATTGGTTGATTATCTATCGGCATCCGCTAAAAAATCTTTAACCTATTATAGGTTAATAAGAATATTCCCATCAGAATCGACGACTCCGCTCACCACCTGTCCTGAAAGCATCCGCACTCTCGCGTTTTGCGCGACGGCCGCATTATTCAGCGCTTTACCTTCTGCATTCACGCGAAAGCCCTCGCCGTTTGCGATAACCAGAACGCGCTGGCCGGCTTTTATCCGCCATGCCTGACGCAACATCGTCAGCTGTAGCGGCTGGCCAGAGACCAGGTCGCGTAGGCTTACGGCATCCTGGACCTGATTAATATCCAGAACGGTTCGTGGCGGAAGTTGGTCCAGCCGACCGCGTTTTAAGGTCACGCTGGATGCGTTAAGCGCGCTGCCTCGTGCAATGGGAGCGGCGGCGACAACGTAGTTGCCCGTGGCTTGTACATTCACCTGCAGGTAGCGTTTTTCATTGGGACACCTGGCCAGGACGTTCACATTGCCCCATAACTTCGCGCTTCCAGCTACGCTCAACGTCGGCTGCTCACAGCCAGGTCGCAGGTTAGGTGGTGTGCGAACAGTGACAACCACTTCATCACTGAACCCCGACAGCCGTTCTGAAAACCATGCCGTTAACTGCGAATTGAGGTCTTGCGCCAGCGTCAGGGGACTGAACAGCAGCGCTGCCACGGCTATTCCTCGTTTAAACGTTTGCATCAAAACCTCATGCTTTTTCAGGTAGTGACTGGATTTTACCTGTGTGACGCAGTCATCAACGCAACAAATAGCGACGCATTTTGCGTTTATTCCGACGATAACGCGCGCGTGATGGGATTTAAGCTGTCGGCTGAATTTTGTCATTTGCGGAGGAGATATGCTCGATAAGCTCGACGCCGCCTTACGTTTTCAACAAGAAGCGCTGAATCTGCGCGCCCAACGCCAGGAAGTATTAGCGGCCAACATTGCCAATGCCGACACGCCAGGGTACCAGGCGCGTGACCTGGATTTCGCCAGTGAGTTAAAAAAAGTCATGGTGCGAGGACGGGAAGAAACCGGCGGTGTCTCGTTGACGCTGACCTCTGCACAACATATTCCGGCCCAGACCACCTCGGCTCCCTCCACGGAGTTGCTCTATCGCATCCCAGACCAACCGTCCCTGGATGGCAACACGGTTGATATGGATCGGGAACGCACACAGTTTGCGGACAACAGTCTGAAGTATCAGATGGGGCTTACCGCATTGGGTGGACAAATCAAAGGCATGATGAACGTGCTGCAAGGAGGGAACTAATTCGTGGCGCTGTTAAATATTTTTGATATCGCAGGCTCCGCGCTGACGGCGCAATCCCAGCGCCTGAACGTCGCGGCCAGCAACATGGCGAATGCGGACAGCGTGACCGGACCCGATGGTCAGCCGTATCGCGCGAAGCAGGTTGTTTTTCAGGTCGATGCTGCGCCAGGCGCGGCTACCGGCGGCGTAAAAGTCGCTGACGTCATTGAAAGTCAGGCGCCAGATAAGCTGGTTTATGAACCTGGCAATCCGCTGGCCGATGCAAATGGTTACGTAAAAATGCCGAATGTGGACGTGGTCGGGGAGATGGTCAACACCATGTCAGCCTCGCGTAGCTATCAGGCAAACGTTGAAGTGCTCAACACAGTGAAAAGCTTGATGCTTAAAACGCTGACGCTAGGCCAGTAAAGGAGGCGCACATGTCAATTGCTGTAAAAATGAATGACCCGAGCAGTACGGGCGTTAATGCTGCCAGTAGCAAAAGTTCGCTGACAGGCAGCAATGCTGCCGATCTGCAAAGCAGCTTTCTGACGCTCCTGGTGGCACAGCTGAAAAACCAGGATCCGACCAATCCTATGCAAAACAATGAGCTGACCACCCAGCTGGCGCAGATTAGCACCGTGAGCGGTATTGAGAAGCTGAACACCACGCTGGGCTCGATCTCCGGACAAATCGACAACAGTCAGTCGCTGCAGGCCAGTACCCTTATCGGCCACGGTGTCATGATCCCGGGGACCACTATCCTTACCGGCAAAGGAACGGAAGAGGGAGCAACGACCACCACTACGCCGTTTGGCGTTGAACTGCAGCAGCCAGCAGATAAGGTCACCGCGACCATTACCGATAAGGACGGTAAGGTCATTCGCACCATTGAGATCGGTGGGTTGAAGGCGGGTGTGCATACCTTTAGCTGGGACGGCACCATGACAGATGGCACGGCTGCGCCGAACGGCTCTTACAACGTCGCGATTTCCGCCAGCAATGGTGGTACGCAACTCGTGGCGCAGCCTCTTCAGTTTGCGCTGGTGCAGGGGGTTATTCGCAGTAATGGCGGTAATACGCTGGACCTGGGCACCTATGGAACCACCACCCTCGACGAAGTACGGCAAATAATCTAAGCCTTCACACTTATCAGGAGTAAGTCATGGCCTTTTCTCAAGCGGTCAGCGGTCTGAACGCTGCAGCGACCAACCTCGATGTCATTGGTAATAACATCGCCAACTCCGCCACTTATGGTTTTAAATCCGGTACGGCCTCATTTGCGGATATGTTTGCCGGCTCTAAAGTGGGTCTGGGTGTTAAAGTTGCGGGTATAACCCAGGACTTTACCGATGGCACTACGACTAATACCGGACGTGGTCTGGATGTTGCCATCAGCCAAAACGGTTTCTTCCGCATGGTCGACAGCAACGGTTCAGTGTTTTACAGCCGTAACGGCCAGTTCAAGCTCGATGAAAACCGCAATATCGTCAACATGCAGGGGTTGCAATTGACAGGTTATCCGGCCACCGGGACACCGCCAACGGTTCAACAGGGCGCTAACCCGGCACCGATCACCATCCCGAATACCCTGATGGCGGCAAAAGCCACGACCACTGCGTCAATGCAGATCAACCTGAACTCAACTGACAAGGTCCCGTCAAAAGCACCATTCAACCCGAGTGATGCGGATTCGTACAACAAAAAAGGCACCGTTACCGTTTTCGATAGCCAGGGTAATGCCCATGACATGAATATTTTTTATGTCAAAACTACGGATAACAAATGGGATGTCTATACCCAGGATGCCAGCGTTGCCGGGTCAGTCGCCACTAAAAATGCTGTGATGAATTTTAGTGCTAACGGCACGCTGGCCTCAGTGAATAACTATGTTGAAGAACCAGTAGACCCGCTAGATCCAACTGGACCTAAACACCTGGTTGAAGGTCCTGCTAACGCTCAACCGCAGATTCAGATCACTACCGGTGCCATCAATGGCGCGGTTCCGGCTGGGTTCTCTCTCAGCTTCCTGAACTCCATGCAGCAAAACACGGGCGCCAACAACATCGTTGCCACCAACCAGAATGGTTACAAACCGGGCGATCTGGTGAGCTATCAGATTAACAACGACGGTACCGTGGTGGGTAACTACTCCAACGAACAGAAACAGGTTCTGGGGCAGATCGTGCTGGCTAACTTTGCCAACAATGAAGGTCTGGCTTCTCAGGGCGATAACGTCTGGGCCGCGACACAGTCCTCTGGCGTGGCACTGCTCGGTACTGCAGGTACTGGTAACTTCGGCAAACTGACTAACGGTGCGCTGGAATCATCAAACGTAGATTTGAGTAAAGAACTGGTGAACATGATCGTCGCGCAGCGCAACTATCAGTCGAATGCGCAGACTATCAAAACCCAGGATCAGATCCTCAACACGCTGGTCAACCTGCGCTAAGCGCCTGACGGGATGGCTTAATGGATCACGCAATATATACCGCCATGGGCGCAGCCAGTCAGACGCTAAATCAGCAGGCGGTGACGGCCAGCAACCTGGCAAATGCCTCCACGCCGGGTTTCCGCGCGCAGCTTAACGCGCTGCGTGCGGTACCTGTTGAAGGACTCTCTTTGCCAACGCGTACGCTGGTGGTGGCTTCAACGCCGGGGGCCGATATGACGCCTGGCCAGATGGACTACACCTCTCGTCCACTGGACGTGGCGTTGCAACAGGATGGCTGGCTGGCGGTGCAGACCGCTGACGGTAGCGAAGGGTATACCCGCAATGGCGCAATTCAGGTGAGCCCGACCGGTGAACTGACGATTCAGGGACATCCGGTGATTGGCGAAGCCGGGCCAATAGCGGTTCCGGAAGGGTCGGAAGTGACCATCGCTGCTGATGGGACGATTTCCGCACTCAACCCAGGCGATCCGGCGAATACGGTAGCACCAGTGGGGCGTTTGAAGCTGGTGAAGGCAACAGGGAGTGAAGTGCAACGTGGTGATGACGGTATGTTTCGTCTGAGCGCGGCTGCACAGGCGACCCGTGGACCGACGTTGCAGGCTGACCCAAGCATCCGCGTAATGTCGGGTGTGCTGGAAGGCAGTAACGTCAAACCGGTTGCCGCGATGAGCGACATGATCGCCAGCGCTCGTCGCTTCGAAATGCAGATGAAGATTATCAGTAGCGTGGATGATAACGCGGGTCGTGCCAACCAACTGCTGTCGATGAGTTAATACAGGACATTTTATGATCAGTTCATTATGGATCGCCAAAACCGGCCTGGATGCGCAGCAAACCAACATGGATGTGATTGCCAACAACCTGGCAAACGTCAGTACCAATGGTTTTAAACGTCAACGTGCGGTGTTTGAAGATCTGCTGTACCAGACGATTCGTCAACCTGGCGCGCAGTCTTCGGAACAGACCGTACTGCCTTCAGGCCTGCAAATCGGTACCGGTGTGCGTCCGGTTGCGACTGAGCGTTTACACAGCCAGGGCAACCTGTCACAGACCAACAACAGCAAAGACGTTGCTATTAAAGGTCAGGGATTTTTCCAGGTCATGCTGCCGGATGGTACCTCAGCTTATACCCGTGATGGTTCTTTCCAGGTAGATCAGAATGGTCAGCTGGTGACTGCGGGTGGTTTTCAGGTTCAGCCTGCTATCACCATCCCTGCAAACTCGCTGAGCATTACCATTGGGCGAGACGGCATCGTCAGCGTTACGCAGCAGGGGCAAGCTGCACCTGTTCAGGTAGGACAGCTCAACCTGACCACTTTTATGAACGATACCGGTCTGGAAAGCATTGGTGAGAATCTGTACACCGAAACGCAATCCTCCGGCGCGCCGAATGAGAGTACACCGGGGCTTAACGGCGCGGGGCTACTTTATCAGGGCTATGTTGAAACCTCTAACGTGAATGTGGCGGAAGAGCTGGTGAATATGATCCAGGTTCAGCGCGCTTATGAAATCAACAGTAAAGCGGTATCTACCACCGATCAGATGCTGCAGAAACTGACGCAACTCTAAAGTGTTGTCCGGCGGGGCGGGTGTCTCGCCGGCACACTGATTTTGAAGATGAAGGCAATGCGAAAATACGCGCTTCACCCTTACCCGATTTTAGCCCTGTTGGTGGTTTCGCTGACAGGATGCGCCTGGATCCCGGCCACTCCGCTCGTGCAAGGCGCGACGTCTGCCCAACCGATCCCTGGCCCGACGCCGGTCGCGAACGGCTCTATATTCCAGTCGGCACAGCCGATTAACTATGGCTATCAACCGCTATTTGAAGACCGCCGTCCACGTAATATTGGCGATACGCTGACCATCGTATTGCAGGAAAATGTCAGCGCGAGCAAAAGCTCTTCCGCTAACGCCAGCCGTGATGGCAAGACTAACTTCGGCTTTGACACGGTGCCACGTTATCTGCAGGGATTGTTTGGCAACGAGCGTGCCGACGTGGAAGCTTCTGGCGGCAATACCTTCAATGGTAAAGGTGGCGCGAACGCCAGTAACACCTTTAGCGGCACATTGACGGTGACCGTTGACCAGGTTCTGGTGAATGGCAATTTACACGTTGTGGGTGAAAAACAGATCGCCATCAATCAGGGCACTGAATTTATCCGTTTCTCCGGGGTCGTTAACCCGCGCACCATCAGTGGCAGCAACTCCGTTCCGTCAACTCAGGTTGCGGATGCGCGTATTGAATATGTCGGTAACGGCTATATCAACGAAGCGCAGAATATGGGCTGGTTGCAGCGTTTCTTCCTTAATTTGTCGCCGATGTAAGCGGGGTATCCAGTGATTAAAGCTCTTGTTGGAATGGTACTGGTGCTGTCAGCCACGTTTGCTCATGCCGATCGTATACGTGATCTGACCAGCGTTCAGGGTGTACGTGAAAACTCACTGATTGGCTATGGGCTGGTGGTGGGGCTGGACGGTACGGGTGACCAGACAACTCAGACGCCATTCACCACGCAAACGCTCAATAACATGCTCTCCCAATTGGGGATCACCGTTCCGACCGGAACTAACATGCAATTGAAAAACGTGGCGGCGGTGATGGTTACGGCATCATTCCCGGCATTTGGACGTCAGGGACAAACCATTGATGTAGTGGTCTCTTCAATGGGTAACGCCAAAAGCCTGCGCGGTGGCACGCTGCTGATGACCCCTTTGAAAGGAGTCGATAGTCAGGTCTATGCGCTGGCGCAGGGGAATATTCTGGTTGGTGGCGCGGGGGCTTCAGCAGGAGGCAGTAGCGTACAGGTTAACCAGCTTAATGGTGGGCGTATTACCAACGGGGCCATCATTGAACGTGAATTGCCCAGCCAGTTTGGTGGCGGCAACACCATCAATCTGCAGCTCAATAATGAAGATTTCACTATGGCGCAACAGATTACCGACACCATCAACCGCTCTCGTGGTTTTGGTAGCGCCACCGCGCTGGATGCGCGGACGATTCAGGTGCGTGTGCCCAGCGGTAATAGTTCACAGGTACGCTTCCTGGCCGACATTCAGAATATTGAGGTAAACGTTACGCCGCAGGATGCGAAAGTGATTATTAACTCGCGTACGGGGTCCGTGGTGATGAACCGCGAAGTCACGCTGGACAGCTGTGCTGTTGCGCAGGGTAATCTGTCGATTACAGTTAATCGACAGGCTAACGTCAGCCAGCCAGATACGCCGTTTGGCGGTGGCCAAACCGTGGTGACGCCGCAAACCCAGATCGATCTGCGCCAGAGCAGTGGTTCGTTGCAAAGTGTGCGTTCCAGCGCCAATCTGAACAACGTTGTACGCGCGCTTAATGCCCTTGGCGCAACGCCAATGGATCTGATGTCCATTCTGCAGTCAATGCAGAGCGCAGGTTGCCTGCGTGCCAAACTGGAAATCATCTGATGATTGGCGATAGCAAACTGCTCACCAGTGCTGCCTGGGATGCACAGTCGCTGAACGAACTGAAAGCGAAAGCGGGCCAGGATCCGGCGGCGAATATCCGTCCGGTTGCTCGCCAGGTGGAAGGGATGTTCGTGCAGATGATGCTGAAAAGTATGCGTGAGGCGCTGCCGAAAGACGGTGTGTTTAGCAGCGACTCCACGCGTTTGTACACCAGCATGTATGACCAGCAAATTGCCCAGCAGATGACTGCAGGTAAAGGACTGGGGCTGGCGGAAATGATGGTTAAGCAAATGACAGAGGGTCAGGCGCAGCCTGCTGATGATGCGCCGCAGGTGCCAATGAAGTTCTCACTGGAAACGGTGACCAGCTATCAAAATCAGGCACTGACCCAACTGGTCCGTAAAGCGATCCCCAGAACGACAGAAAGCAACGATGAGCCGCTGTCGGGCGACAGCAAAGACTTCATGGCCCAGCTTTCGCTGCCGGCAAAACTGGCAAGTCAGCAGAGCGGTGTACCCCATCATCTGATTCTGGCGCAGGCCGCGCTGGAATCCGGATGGGGACAGCGACAAATTCGTCGTGAGAACGGTGAGCCAAGCTTTAACATTTTTGGTGTGAAGGCCTCGGGAAGCTGGAAAGGACCGACAACCGAAATCACCACTACCGAATATGAAAACGGTGAGGCGAAAAAGGTGAAAGCCAGATTCCGCGTCTATAGCTCTTATCTTGAGGCGTTGTCGGATTATGTCGGGTTAATCTCGCGTAATCCGCGCTACGCGGCGGTGACCGTTGCCGCAACCGCAGAGCAGGGGGCACAGGCGCTGCAGAACGCAGGTTACGCCACCGACCCTAATTATGCGCGTAAATTAACCAGTATGATCCAGCAGCTGAAATCAATGAGCGAGAAAGTGAGTAAAACCTACAGTACGAATCTCGACAATCTCTTTTAAATAGCTCAAGTCTACAAAACCGCTGCCGATAATAACGAGTATTGAAGGATTACAAGGAACCTCCATGTCCAGCTTGATCAATAACGCCATGAGTGGACTCAGCGCAGCGCAGGCCGCGTTGAACACGACCAGTAATAACATCAACAGCTATAACGTCGCCGGTTACACTCGGCAAACGACAATTATGGCGCAATTGAACAGCACGCTGGGGGCGGGGGGCTGGGTTGGCAATGGTGTTTATGTTTCTGGCGTGCAGCGCGAGTATGATTCATTCATCACTAATCAGTTACGTGCAGCGCAGAATCAGAGTAGCGGTCTGACGACACGTTATGAACAAATGTCGAAAATTGACAATCTGCTTTCCAGTAAAACCAGCTCAATTTCGACTTCAATGCAGGGTTTTTTCACCAGCCTGCAAACACTGGTCAGTAACGCAGAAGATCCGGCGGCACGCCAGGCGCTGATTGGCAAAGCCGATGGTTTAGTCAATCAGTTTAAAACGACTGACCAGTACCTGCGCGATCAGGATAAACAGGTAAATATCGCTATCAACGCCAGCGTTGACCAGATCAATAACTATTCGAAGCAAATCGCCAGTCTCAACGATCAAATCTCCCGTTTGACCGGCGTTGGCGCAGGTGCATCACCTAACGACCTGCTTGATCAGCGTGATCAGCTCGTGAGCGAGTTGAACAAGATTGTGGGTGTGGAAGTCAGCGTTCAGGACGGTGGCACTTACAACGTGAACATGGCGAATGGTTATTCGCTGGTGCAGGGTAGCAATGCCCGTCAGCTCGCGGCGGTACCTTCCAGCGCCGATCCTTCCCGTACCACTGTGGCGTATGTTGACAGCGTTGCCGGAAATATTGAAATTCCAGAGAAACTATTGAATACCGGTTCGCTGGGTGGACTGTTGACGTTTCGCTCTGAGGAGCTGGACCAGACGCGTAATACCCTGGGCCAACTGGCACTCGCCTTTGCAGATGCGTTTAATACGCAGCACAAAGAGGGATTTGATGCCAACGGTGATGCGGGCAAAGATTTCTTTGCCATCGGCAGCCCGTCTACATTCAGTAATGCCAAAAATACCGGTACAGGCTCGTTAACGGCAAAAATTACTGACAGCTCCGCTGTTCAGGCTACTGATTATAAAATCGTTTTTGATGGTACAGACTGGCAGGTCACCCGTCTGGCAGACAATACCAGCTTTAAAGCTACTGTTACCGGCGGGAAAATGTCCTTTGACGGGATGGAGATAACGGTAGGTGCTGGCGCGAAAGCGAATGATAGCTTTACTCTGAAACCTGTGAGCAATGCCATCGTTGATATGAAAGTTATGGTGACCGATGAGTCGAAAATCGCCATGGCCGAAGTCTCCAAAAATGACCTGGATCCAGATAAGGACAAGGGAAAAAGCGATAACCGCAACGGTCAGAAACTGTTGGATTTGCAAACTAAATCCACCGTTGGGAATAAAACCTTTAACGACGCGTACGCTACGCTGGTGAGCGATGTTGGCAACAAAACTGCCACGCTTAAAACCAGCAGCACCACACAGAACAATGTGGTTACGCAGCTCTCTAATCAGCAGCAGTCTATTTCCGGGGTTAACCTCGACGAAGAGTACGGTAACTTGCAGCGCTTTCAGCAGTATTATCTGGCTAACGCCCAGGTCCTGCAAACTGCGAACTCACTCTTTGATGCACTTCTGAATATTCGCTAAGGGAGAGGGATTCAATGCGTATCAGTACCCAGATGATGTACCAGCAGAACATGCGTGGCATCACTAACTCTCAGGCCGAATGGATGAAGTTCGGCGAGCAGATGTCGACAGGCAAACGCGTAATTAATCCGTCTGACGATCCAATTGCTGCGTCACAGGCTATCGTGTTGTCTCAGGCACAAGCGCAGAACAGCCAGTATACGCTGGCGCGTACTTTCGCGACGCAGAAAGTATCGCTGGAAGAGAACGTGCTGGGGCAGGTAACGACGGCAATTCAGACTGCGCAGGAAAAAATTGTCCATGCAGGTAACGGCACGCTAAGCGATGATGATCGCGCATCGCTGGCAACCGATTTGCAGGGGATTCGCGATCAGCTAATGAACCTGGCGAACAGCACAGATGGCAATGGCCGTTACATTTTCGGCGGATATAAAACAGAGTCCGCACCATTTACTCAGGCTGATGGTACATATACAGGCGGAACCCAAAATGTGACTCAGCAGGTGGATGCGGCCCGTACCATGGTAATTGGCCATACAGGCGATAAAATTTTTGCCAATGTGACCAGCAATGCCGTACCGGAGCCGGCGGGTAGCACTCAGGAAAAGAACCTGTTCAAAATGCTGGATACCGCTATTGATGCCCTCAAAACACCTATCGCAGGCGATGATGTAGCCAAAGCAAAGGCTGCTGAAGCGATTGATAAAACCAACCGTGGCCTGAAAAACTCGCTCAATAACGTCCTGTCCGTTCGCGCAGAATTAGGTACCCAACTCAGTGAACTGAGTTCACTGGATTCGCTGGGAGCAGATCGTGCATTAGGGCAAACCCAGCAGATGAGTAACCTGGTAGATGTTGACTGGAATGCGGCAATCTCTTCCTATGTAATGCAGCAGGCGGCATTACAGGCTTCTTACAAAGCGTTTACTGATATGCAGGGCATGTCGCTATTCCAGATAAATCGGTAACAACCATTTTTGAAACATATCATGAAACTGGATATGTTTGTCTGCCCGCTCCATTCACACCCCGGTGCGGGCATTTTTTTAGGCTGTTTCCGTCCGACTAACCGGCGCTTTACCAGTCATTCTTATCACCAGCGCAATAGCGCTACTGAGGGTCGCTAGCCCCACCACGCCTTGCCAGTTCGCCAGCGCGTAGACTTGACTTCCGAGAACTGAGCCCAGCGCCATACCGATAAACACTATAGTAAACAGCAGAGCATTCAGGCGACCCCGGGCCTGTGGTTCCAGGCTATAAACCAGATTCTGATGGGCCACCAGACTTGACTGTAATCCGAGATCAAAGCCTACCGCAGAAAAGGCAATCAGCAACCACTGACCTGGCACAGGTAAGACAGGTAAAAAGAACATAAGCGCAAAAGATAACATAACTAACAAAGCACCAAGTTGAGTGACTTTTTCGGCGCTGACTTTATCTGCGAGGTGACCGGCCACTGGTGCTGCAAGCGCACCAGCGGCGCCAGCGACGCCAAAAGCCCCTGCTACTGCACTGCCCATTTGGTAATGTTCGGATAACATGACCGCCAGTGTCGACCAGAAAGTGCTGAAGGCTATCGACAGGAAACCTTGTGCCAGCGCAGCACGGCGCAGTGCGGGGTAACGTTGCCAGAGCTGTGCCATTGAAAGCATTAATGATGGATAGTTCAGTGTGGAATGCACCGTAAAGCGGGGCAGCATTCTCCACATGATTGCGGTAATTACTGCAATACTGACGGCTGAGAGTTGATACATTTCTCTCCAGCCAAATGCCTCGCCCACCAGGCCACTGACGGTACGCGAAAGCAGAATACCCAACAGAAGACCGGTCATAACGGTACCCACTGTTTTGCCCTGTTTTCCTTCAGACGCAAGGATAGCCGCAGCGGGAACAATATCCTGGGCCATTGTGGCCGCCATCCCCATCAGCAGACTGATCGGTAGCAGCGAATGAAGCTGTCCGGCAAAGCTGCATGCCAAAAGAAGTACGGCCAGAGAGACACTTTTCAGCAGGATTAATGTCCGCCGGTCATAGCGATCGCCCAGTGGTAATAAAAATAGAATGCCGAGTGCATATCCCGCCTGGGTCAGCGTCGGAATCAGTCCCATCCCGGTGATACTCAAGGCCAGATCCTGGCCCATCAATGGCAATAGAGGCTGGGCATAGTAGATAGCAGCAACGCTGAACCCAGCGCCCAATGCCATAACAAAAATGATCCAACGGGAGAGTGCGGTATGTGTGTTCACGAATGATTCCTCAATCACAAGATGTACGGCTATTTTTATCTTTCAGTGGGTGGTTCGGTAGCGAGTGTGGTGGTAAAACAGTTATACGTTTGGCGTATGGTGACTGCGGGAATGATTAAAACAGAACGTATAGACAGGGTTGAGCTGATGCGGACATTTGTACGTATCGTTGAAGCGGGATCGCTATCTTCGGCGGCAAAACAGATGGGTACAACCCAGGCGACTATAAGCCGGAGGCTGCAGTCTCTTGAAACATTGCTGGGCGTTAAACTGATTTTACGCACCACTCATGCGATGAAATTAACTGATGACGGTGAGCGAGGATATCATCACGCCAGGCATATTATTGATGCATGGCTGGCGCTGGAAGATGGTCTCAATGTTAAGGAAGACGACCCGGTAGGTACGCTTCGGGTACGGGCACCACATGCGTTCGGCCAGCAGCAGCTCCTTGAGCCGCTATTACAGTTTCTTTCACGCTACCCGCAGCTCTCGGTGGAGTGGATGCTCAATGACAAAACGGTTGATTTTCTCAGCGATAATATAGATTGCGCCATCAGAGTCGGGGCCGAGGTCGATCCGGCAACGGTCTCGGTATTACTGGCTGAAGTTCCCCGTAGCATGGTGATCAGTCCGAAACTGCTGATGCAGTATCACGAGATTACGCATCCTGAGCAGTTATCATCGCTGCCCTGGATCGCGCTAAGCACATTTTATCAACGTAGCGTGTCGTTGCTTCACCAACAGAACAATGAACCCTTTACGGTAAATATTTCTCCGAGGTTAAGCACGGACAGTATTTATGTTGCAAGAAATGCAGCCCTTGCAGGGCTGGGAGTGGCGATTGTTTCAAGTTGGATGGTAGAAGAGGATATTGTTCATGGGCGCCTGGTAGAGCTGTTACCAGACTGGCATGCAGCGTCACTGCCGGTTCATTTGGTATACCCCTGGGCGCGCTATTATCCTACCCGATTGCGTAAATTTTTGGCGCTGATGAAGGATGTAATGCCACGACTGGCGGGAATGAAGCGCGTAGACGAGATATAAAAAAGCCGACCCGAAGGTCGGCTTTTGTGACGATTATGTCTTACTCAACAGGCTGTGGGCGCGTTGCTGGCGCTGTGGCCTGATGTGTGGCGCTATGCCCGCCTGCTGCACCTTTACCATCAAAGGCGAAAGCAGGGCGCTGCCAGTCGCTTTGACGCGGCGCTTCCGGCACATATTCCGGCGCAGGTGCGCGGGTCATTGGTGCGGTTGCATGGCTGTGGGCCGCCAGGATTTCCACAGTAGCAGGAGCGCTTGCTGTAGCGGTTTCTTCAGCCACCACGACGGGGGCAATAACGTCAACGTCATCTTTTGGTGCTTGAGCAACCGGTGTTTCATCAACAGTCTCTTCAACCACTTCTGGCTGGGAGACCGCGACTTCAACAGGCTCTTCGACAACTGGCGTTTCAGCCACTTCAGCGACTTCTGTAACAGGTTCGGCTTCTGAAGCAATTTTTTCAGCAACAGGTTCGTCGGATTCAGCGATGATCTGCGGTTGTTCCTCGACCGGCGCAGCAATAACTTCAGGATGCGTAGTTTCAACAACGGTAGCCTGAGGTTCAGCAACAATGGCTTCAGTCACAACCGGTGCTTCCGCTACTGCTTCAACCACAGGTTCAGCTACGGTTTCAACGACAGCAGCAATGGCTTGCTGTTCAGCGACAACCGGTTGGACAGGTGTAACTTCCTGCTCGCGCTGCTCTTCAACATGCATATCCTGAGGACGCGCGACAGGGTAGCTGATCCACACTTTACCGGACGCTAATTCCGGAGAAGCACATGCAACAGTTAACGGCATCGGTGACTGAACCGGATAACGCTCGTCACGATAACGACGGCGACGTTGTCCGCTTACACGCAGATGGCGAGGAGAACGGCGGGAACGACGCGGCATACCGTTGGAATCGCGTGCTTCGCTGTTGTCTTCCTGCTCCGGTGCAACGACAGCTGGCAAATCAACTTTCGCCAGTTCGGTACGTTGGGCTGGTACAACTGGCGCAACCTGCTGAACAACTGGGGCTTCAGCAGCTATCGCTGCGGCAACCACTTCAGCTTCGACCGGCGCACTATCAGTGAAACGGACTTTCTGGTTTAACTGACGCTGTTTACGGCGGGTCTGAGGCTGGCGTACACGCTCTTCCTGTTCCGTATCCTGTGCCGGTTGTTCAGCCAGATTCAGTTCTTTAACTTCCTGCTGAGCCTGACGTTTATCGTCGTTACGACGGCGATTGCGTTCACGGCGCGGAGCCTGCTGCTCATCACCTGATTTTGCTTTGTCAGCGGTATCGTTAGACTGCTGGCGGTTATCACGTGTTTCAGCATTTTGCTGCTGCGCCTGGCGACGGTTACGGCGATTTTCATCACGGTTCTCGCTGCTTTCAGAGCGCTCATTGCGGTTATCACGATCGCCACGGTTATCGCGATTATCACGGCGATCGTTACGGTCGCGACGATTGTTTTGACGTGGTTTGCGACGATCCTGCTGGCGTTCGGATTTCTCTTCAGCTTTCGGAGCTGGTTGCTCAACAGGTTTCACTTCGTCATTGCCACCGAAGATAGACTTCAGCGCGCCGAGGAAACGGCTAAACAAACCAGGCTGTGCAGATTCAGTTGCGGTTGCCGTGGCTTTTGGTGCGGTAGCCGCTTTAACGGCTGGCTCCTGCAGAGCAGGCGCAGGCGGAACATCTGGCATTGCGAAGGTCGCAAGTGCCGGTTGTTCAGGCTGTTTACGCTCGACATATTCTTCTTCTGTCGGCAATGCCATCGCTTCTTCGTGCAGTTTCGGCAGCAGGTAACTCAGGGTTGGAGTCTCTTCCCCTTTACGCACGCGCAGTACGGAATAGTGCGGGGTTTCCATCTGATCGTTTGGCACGATCACACAGCGCACGCCGTTCTGGCGGGTTTCAATGGCATTGACCGCAGTGCGTTTTTCGTTGAGCAGGTAAGACGCAATTGGCACAGGAACAATTGCGTGAACTTCCTGAGTATTCTCTTTCAGCGCTTCTTCTTCAATCAGACGCAAAATAGAGAGTGACAGCGATTCGTTATCACGCACGGTGCCAGTGCCGCTACAGCGCGGGCATACGTGATGACTGGATTCACCCAGTGACGGACTCAGACGCTGGCGAGACATCTCCAGCAGGCCGAAACGGGAAATATGGCTGATCTGAATACGAGCTCTATCCTGACGTACGGCTTCACGCAGACGGTTTTCTACCGCACGCTGGTGACGAACCGGAGTCATATCGATGAAGTCGATGACGATCAGACCGCCCAGGTCGCGCAGACGTAACTGACGAGCAATCTCATCGGCGGCTTCGAGGTTGGTGTTAAATGCGGTCTCTTCGATATCGCCACCGCGTGTTGCGCGTGCGGAGTTGATGTCGATGGCGGTCAGTGCTTCGGTGCTATCAATAACGATAGAACCACCGGAAGGCAGGCGGACTTCACGCTGGAATGCAGATTCAATCTGAGACTCGATTTGATAATGGCTGAACAGCGGAATTTCACCGGTGTAGAGCTTAATCTTGCTGCTGAAATCCGGACGACCTAACGCAGCGATATGCTGACGTGCCATCTCCATCACTTTCGGGTTATCGATGAGAATTTCACCAATATCCTGACGTAAATAGTCGCGGAATGCGCGAACAATTACGTTGCTTTCCTGGTGGATCAGGAACGGAGCAGGGCGGCTTTCAGCGGCTTTTTGAATCGCTTCCCAGTGTTTCAGGCGGAAACTCAGGTCCCACTGCAGCGCTTCGGCGGATTTGCCGACGCCTGCGGTACGCACGATAAGCCCCATACCATCAGGTAGTTCCAGGCTTGCCAGCGCTTCTTTTAATTCGGTACGGTCATCGCCTTCAATGCGACGAGAGATACCACCCGCGCGTGGGTTATTCGGCATCAGAACCAGATAGCTGCCAGCCAGACTGATAAAAGTGGTCAGCGCAGCACCTTTATTGCCGCGTTCTTCTTTATCAATCTGAACAATTACTTCCTGGCCTTCGCGCAACACATCTTTAATGTTTGGACGACCATGGGAGTTGTAGTTTGCGGGAAAGTATTCGCGGGCAATTTCTTTTAACGGGAGGAAACCGTGACGTTCAGCGCCGTAATCAACAAAAGCAGCTTCCAGGCTCGGTTCAATACGGGTAATTTTGCCTTTATAGATGTTTGCTTTTTTCTGCTCGTGTCCAGGACTTTCGATATCCAGATCGTACAGACGCTGCCCATCTACAAGGGCGACACGCAACTCTTCCTGCTGAGTTGCGTTAATTAACATTCTTTTCATCGTAACTTACTCATTATTCTTACATTGACGACTAAGCTGCGGGCAGAGTAATGCCTTTCCGGGTGTGAACCGATGGCCTCGTGTCTATTCGCGTCGCCAACCTCACGGTTATCGTCAGCTCAAAGAGGCGCAGAGTGTCGGTTGCCTGTATTTCATACGGAAACACAGCGCAATTATCAGGGGAACAGTCTGGGAAAACTCTCCAGAGAAGCTTCCTTTTACCGGTAAGGACTGCAACCCGCAGCCCGCTAACTGCCTGAAAGATCAATACGTCTTACGCCATTGCTGCGTTGATGATCGGTCGGGCAAAATTGGGTCATTCCGGAAAAGTTCTTGTTTTAACAAGATTCAACACGGAGACGACCACATTATTCCACTGCTAACCTTGTTATAGCAAGATGACTTTTGCCATTTATCACCCGGTTACTCACAGTTTTTACACTTCCGCAGAGTGATTGGTTTAATAACCATCAAATTGGAACTGTCAAACTTAAGTAATAGGGTATAGCAGTTAATATAAGCATAGAAAAATGTGTGGCGCGAATCTTGATGGCTATTTAAAATCGGCCCCCATGAAAACAGAGACTCCAGCCGTAAAAATAGTTGCCATTACTGCCGATGAAGCAGGGCAACGCATCGACAACTTTTTACGCACCCAGCTCAAAGGTGTGCCGAAAAGTATGATTTATCGCATTTTGCGTAAAGGCGAAGTGCGGGTGAACAAAAAACGCATCAAACCCGAATATAAGCTCGAAGACGGGGATATTGTGCGTATACCACCTGTGCGCGTGGCTGAGCGTGAAGAAGAAGCTATTTCACCGCATCTGCAAAAAGTTGCGGCGCTTACTGATGTCATTTTATATGAAGATGACCATATTCTGGTGCTCAACAAGCCCTCAGGCACTGCTGTGCATGGCGGCAGTGGGTTAAGTTTTGGCGTGATTGAAGGCTTACGTGCGCTACGTCCCGAAGCGCGTTTCCTCGAGCTGGTGCATCGCCTCGACCGTGATACCTCAGGCGTGCTGTTAGTTGCCAAAAAGCGTTCAGCGTTGCGTTCGCTGCATGAGCAACTGCGGGAAAAAGGGATGCAAAAAGACTACCTGGCGCTGGTAAGAGGTCAGTGGCAGTCGCATGTCAAAGCCGTGCAGGCACCGTTGTTAAAGAATATTTTACAAAGCGGTGAGCGTATTGTGCGAGTTAATCAGGAAGGCAAGCCATCGGAAACGCGCTTTAAAGTAGAGGAGCGCTATGCATTTGCTACTCTTGTACGCTGTAGCCCTGTGACCGGGCGTACGCACCAGATTCGTGTACATACACAGCATGCAGGGCATCCGATTGCGTTTGACGATCGCTATGGCGACCGTGAGTTCGATAAACAATTGGCTGGTACGGGGTTGTCCCGACTCTTTCTGCACGCTGCAGCATTGAAATTTACCCATCCAGGCACTGGTGAAGTTATGAGAATTGAAGCGCCGATGGATAAACAGCTGAAACGCTGCCTTGAGGTGTTACGTAATAAAGCCTGATAGAGCTTTGCTTATCAGGCCTGTGGGGAGTGTTTCGTTGTGGGCCTGATAAGACGCTTTAGCGTCATCCGGCCCGTCAACTAGGCCTTCAGTGGGTTCATTTCTTCCCGGCGCAACATCTGGCACAGCGCTATCAGAGGCAGACCAATCAGCGTGTTAGGGTCGCGACCTTCCAGACGCTCGAAGAGAGCAATACCTAGCCCTTCACTTTTAAAACTTCCGGCACAATGTAGCGGACGCTCTTTGCGCACATAATCTTCTATTTCTGTTTCGCTTAAATGACGAAAGTGGACATCAAACGGTTCGACTTCGGTTTGTAAATGTCCGTTCGCGGAATTATAAAGTGCCAGCCCGGTATAAAAAGTGACAATATTGCCACTGGCTTTAGCTAATTGTTGTCTCGCTTTTTCTTCTGTTAACGGCTTTCCGGTTATTTCTCCATCAAGCACACAAATCTGATCTGAACCAATAATCAGGTGCGAAGAAAAACGGTGGGCAAGGGATTGCGCTTTCTCCTGTGCCAGACGTAATACCAGATGTCGAGGTGTTTCGCCGGGTAACGGTGTTTCATCAACCTCAGGTGCTGCACATTCGAATGGGATAGCCAGTTTTTCGAGCAATGCGCGACGCCAGGGAGAGGTAGACGCAAGAATCAGTTGAGGCATATTTTTTCCCCCGCATATAGCGTAATGATGAGAGCCATTTTAAACTATGGACTTCGTCCTTCAAGCTGGCTGCGATGGCTTGTCTTGATCGATTTTAAGTCGATGACCCGCAATGTGTGCGAATTATTGGCAAAAGGCAACCTCAGGCTGCCTTTTTCTTTGACTATATGACGTTACAAAGTTAATATGCGCGCCCTATGCAAAAGGTAAAATTACCCCTGACTCTTGATCCGGTTCGTACGGCTCAAAAACGCCTCGATTATGAAGGTATCTATACTTCTGATCTGGTTGAGCGCGTCGCCGATTCTGTAGTCAGTGTGGACAGTGATGTGGAATGCTCCATGTCGTTCGCGATCGACAACCAACGCCTTGCGGTTATAACCGGCGATGCAAAGGTATCGGTTACGCTCGAATGTCAGCGTTGCGGGAAACCGTTCCCACTTCATGTTCACACAACATATTGTTTTAGTCCTGTCCGTTCAGACGAGCAGGCTGAAGCACTCCCGGAAGCGTATGAGCCGATTGAGGTTAACGAATTCGGTGAAATCGATCTGCTTGCAATGGTTGAAGATGAGATTATCCTCTCCTTGCCGGTAGTTCCGGTGCATGATTCTGAACACTGTGAAGTGTCCGAGGCGGACATGGTCTTTGGCGAATTGCCTGATGAAGCGCAAAAACCAAACCCATTTGCCGTATTAGCCAGCTTAAAGCGTAAGTAATTGAGGAGTAAGGTCCATGGCCGTACAACAGAATAAACCAACCCGTTCCAAACGTGGCATGCGTCGTTCTCATGACGCTCTGACCGCAGTCACCAGCCTGTCTGTAGACAAAACTTCTGGTGAACAACACCTGCGTCACCACATCACTGCCGACGGTTTCTACCGTGGCCGTAAGGTAATCGCTAAGTAATCACGCTATTGCTCGACGGACTTCGCACTTCTGTGAGAAAGATGAAGAGTACAAGCGTGATGAAGCTTAGTGAGGCTTTCCCCGGGTAACTGGGGAAACACCTAACCGGGCAGCGACGATACCTTGACACGTCTAACCCTGGCGTTAGATGTCATGGGGGGAGATTTTGGCCCTACCGTGACAGTGCCTGCAGCACTGCAGGCACTGAATTCTAATTCGCAACTCACACTTCTTTTAGTCGGGGATCCCGATACAATCACGCCATTACTTGCCAAAGCTGACTTCGAACAACGTTCACGTCTGCAGATGATTCCTGCTCAGTCAGTTATTGCCAGTGATGCCCGGCCCTCGCAGGCTATCCGCGCCAGTCGTGGAAGCTCAATGCGTGTTGCCCTGGAGCTCGTGAAAGAAGGTCGAGCACAAGCCTGTGTGAGCGCCGGTAATACGGGCGCACTTATGGGACTTGCGAAGTTATTACTCAAACCCCTTGAGGGGATTGAGCGTCCTGCGCTGGTGACGGTATTACCTCATCAGCAAAAGGGCAAAACGGTGGTACTGGATTTAGGTGCCAACGTGGATTGCGACAGTAATATGTTGGTGCAATTTGCCGTCATGGGTTCCGTGTTGGCAGAAGAGGTGGTTGGGATTGCCAATCCTCGGGTCGCATTGCTCAACATTGGCGAAGAAGAAACCAAGGGTCTCGATAGCATTCGGGATGCTTCTGCTGTGCTAAAAACAATCCCTTCTATCAACTATATCGGCTATCTTGAAGCCAATGAGTTGCTGACCGGCAAAACTGATGTGCTGGTTTGTGACGGCTTTACAGGTAATGTCACATTAAAGACGATGGAAGGTGTTGTAAGAATGTTCCTTTCACTGCTGAAGTCTCAGGGTGAGGGTAAAAAACGGTCGTGGTGGCTGCTGTTATTAAAACGTTGGTTACAAAAAAGCCTGACGAGGCGATTCAGTCACCTCAACCCCGACCAGTATAATGGCGCCTGTCTGTTAGGATTACGCGGCACGGTGATTAAAAGTCATGGTGCGGCCAATCAGCGAGCATTTGAAGTCGCGATAGAACAGGCAGTGCAGGCGGTGCAGCGACAAGTTCCTCAGCGAATTGCCGCTCGCCTGGAATCGGTATACCCAGCTGGATTCGAACTGCTGGACGGTGACGAAAGCACAAATTCGCGGGTGCACAGATAACAGTGTGGTCGTGAATGAAGTCAACGTACCAGTGATTTGCTCGTGGCGGTATATAACCAAAAAGTGACTGAGCGTACATGTATACGAAGATTATTGGTACCGGCAGCTATCTGCCTGAACAAGTGCGTACTAACGCCGATTTGGAAAAAATGGTCGAGACATCTGATGAGTGGATCGTCACTCGTACAGGTATCCGTGAACGCCATATTGCAGGGCCAAACGAAACAGTTGCGACGATGGGCTTTGCCGCCGCAAACCGCGCTATTGAAATGGCCGGCATCGATAAAGAACAAATTGGTTTGATCGTGGTAGCTACCACGTCATCAACGCACGCATTTCCAAGTGCAGCGTGCCAGATTCAAAGTATGCTGGGAATTAAAGGCTGCCCGGCGTTTGATGTCGCTGCGGCATGCGCTGGCTTTACCTACGCGCTGAGCGTTGCCGATCAATATGTTAAGTCAGGCGCGGTGAAACACGCTCTGGTAGTCGGTTCTGATGTGCTGGCGCGTACTTGCGATCCAACCGATCGTGGGACGATCATCATTTTTGGTGATGGTGCGGGCGCAGTGGTACTGAGCGCCTCAGAAGAGCCAGGCATCCTCTCTACACATCTGCATGCTGATGGGCGTTACGGAGAACTGCTGACGCTGCCTAATGCCGATCGTGTGAACCCGGAAAACTCGATTCATCTGACGATGGCGGGTAACGAAGTATTTAAAGTCGCAGTTACCGAGCTTGCTCACATCGTTGATGAAACGCTGGAAGCAAATAATCTTGACCGTTCTGCGCTGGACTGGTTGGTACCACATCAGGCAAACCTCCGCATTATCAGCGCAACAGCGAAAAAGCTGGGTATGTCGATGGATAATGTCGTGGTAACGCTGGACAGACATGGCAATACGTCCGCTGCTTCCGTACCGTGCGCACTGGACGAAGCTGTCCGTGACGGGCGCATTAAAGCAGGGCAACTGATATTGCTTGAGGCCTTTGGTGGTGGATTCACCTGGGGCTCCGCGCTGGTTCGTTTCTAGTATAAGGATTTAATCATGACGCAATTTGCATTTGTGTTCCCGGGACAGGGTTCTCAAACCGTTGGGATGTTGTCTGAAATGGCAGCAGCTTACCCATGCGTAGAAGAAACTTTCGCTGAAGCTTCAGCAGCGCTGGGCTATGATTTATGGGCACTGACTCAACAGGGGCCGGCGGAAGAACTGAATAAAACCTGGCAGACACAGCCGGCACTGTTAACCGCCTCTGTCGCGCTGTATCGCGTTTGGCAGCAGCAGGGCGGTAAAACGCCTGCACTGATGGCAGGGCATAGCCTGGGTGAATACTCTGCACTGGTGTGTGCGGGTGTCATCAATTTTGCTGATGCCGTACGTCTGGTTGAACTTCGTGGTAAATTCATGCAGGAAGCTGTACCGGAAGGCACTGGCGGCATGTCTGCTATCATCGGTCTGGATGACGCATCCATTGCGAAAGCGTGTGAAGAGTCAGCCGACGGTCAGGTCGTTTCTCCGGTAAACTTTAACTCACCGGGTCAGGTGGTTATTGCCGGGCATAAAGAAGCTGTTGAACGTGCAGGTGCCGCCTGTAAAGCTGCTGGCGCTAAGCGTGCACTGCCGTTGCCTGTTAGCGTGCCATCTCACTGTGCGCTAATGAAGCCTGCGGCTGATAAACTGGCCGTTGAGCTGCAGAAAATCACTTTCAACGCACCGACTGTACCGGTTGTTAACAACGTTGACGTGAAATGCGAAACAACAGCAGATGCCATCCGCGACGCGCTTGTTCGTCAGTTATATAGCCCAGTTCAGTGGACCAAAACAGTTGAGTTTATGGCATCCCAGGGCGTAGAACACCTGTATGAAGTTGGCCCGGGTAAAGTCCTCACCGGCCTGACGAAACGTATTGTTGACCCCCTGACGGCTTCGGCACTGAATGAGCCGGCGGCGCTGTCTGCGGCACTTTCGCAATAAAAGAGGAATATCATGAGTTTTGAAGGAAAAATCGCGCTGGTAACCGGTGCAAGCCGTGGCATTGGCCGCGCAATTGCTGAAACACTTGTTGCCCGTGGCGCGAAAGTTATCGGTACTGCAACCAGCGAAAGTGGTGCGCAGGCCATTAGCGATTACTTAGGTGCAAACGGTAAGGGTCTGATGTTGAATGTGACCGATCCTGCATCTATCGAATCTGTTCTGGGAAATATCCGCGCAGAATTTGGTGAAGTCGATATTCTGGTCAATAATGCCGGGATTACTCGTGATAACCTGTTAATGCGCATGAAAGATGACGAGTGGAACGATATCATCGAAACCAACCTGTCATCTGTTTTCCGTCTGTCAAAAGCGGTAATGCGCGCTATGATGAAAAAGCGTCATGGTCGTATTATCACTATCGGTTCTGTGGTTGGTACCATGGGAAATGCGGGTCAGGCTAACTACGCTGCGGCGAAAGCGGGTCTGATCGGCTTCAGTAAATCATTGGCGCGTGAAGTTGCGTCCCGTGGTATTACTGTAAACGTTGTTGCTCCGGGCTTTATTGAAACGGACATGACGCGTGCGCTGTCTGATGATCAGCGTGCGGGTATTCTGGCACAGGTTCCTGCGGGTCGCCTTGGTGGCGCTCAGGAAATTGCCAGTGCGGTTGCATTTTTAGCTTCTGACGAAGCAAGTTACATCACTGGTGAGACTTTGCACGTCAACGGCGGGATGTACATGGTTTAACCACGATGAAAAAGATTTGCGTTATTCTAGGGATTAGCCTCAAAATAACGTAAAATCGTGGTAAGAACTGCCGGGATTTAGTTGCAAATTTTTCAACATTTTATACACTACGAAAACCATCGCGAAAGCGAGTTTTGATAGGAAATTTAAGAGTATGAGCACTATCGAAGAACGCGTTAAGAAAATTATCGGCGAACAGCTGGGCGTTAAGCAGGAAGAAGTTACCAACAATGCTTCCTTCGTTGAAGACCTGGGCGCGGATTCTCTTGACACCGTTGAGCTGGTAATGGCCCTGGAAGAAGAGTTTGATACTGAGATTCCGGACGAAGAAGCTGAGAAAATCACTACCGTTCAGGCTGCCATTGATTACATCAACGGCCACCAGGCGTAAGTGAACATCTCCAGGCGGTCATTCGACCGCCTGAGTTTTATCTTTTTATCCCACTTGAATCATTTTTCCCTCCCTGGAGGACAACCGTGTCTAAGCGTCGTGTAGTTGTGACCGGACTGGGCATGTTGTCTCCTGTCGGCAATACCGTAGAGTCTACCTGGAAAGCTCTCCTTGCCGGTCAGAGTGGCATCAGCCTGATCGACCATTTCGATACTAGCGCCTATGCAACGAAATTTGCTGGCTTAGTAAAGGATTTTAACTGTGATGACATTATCTCGCGCAAAGAACAGCGCAAGATGGATGCCTTCATTCAATATGGAATTGTCGCTGGCGTTCAGGCCATGCAGGATTCTGGCCTCGAGATTACGGAAGAGAACGCTCACCGTATTGGCGCCGCTATCGGCTCCGGTATTGGCGGTCTCGGTCTTATCGAAGAAAACCATACCTCACTGGTAAACGGTGGACCGCGTAAGATTAGCCCGTTCTTCGTTCCGTCGACGATTGTTAACATGGTGGCTGGTCATCTGACCATCATGTATGGTCTGCAAGGACCAAGCATCTCTATCGCGACCGCCTGTACTTCAGGCGTGCATAACATCGGTCATGCTGCACGTATCATTGCATACGGCGACGCAGACGCGATGGTCGCGGGTGGTGCAGAAAAAGCCAGTACGCCGCTGGGTGTCGGTGGTTTTGGCGCAGCACGTGCGCTGTCTACGCGTAATGATAACCCGCAAGCGGCGAGCCGTCCGTGGGACAAAGAGCGTGACGGATTTGTGCTGGGTGACGGTGCGGGCATGGTTGTACTCGAAGAGTACGAGCATGCAAAAGCGCGCGGCGCAAAAATTTATGCTGAAGTGGTCGGCTTTGGGATGAGCAGCGATGCTTACCATATGACGTCACCACCGGAAAACGGTGCAGGTGCTGCACTGGCGATGGTTAACGCATTGCGTGATGCGGCTATTGAACCTGGTCAGATTGCCTATGTTAACGCACATGGCACATCCACACCGGCAGGCGATAAAGCTGAAACCCAGGCAGTAAAATCTGTCTTTGGCGATGCTGCACGTAGCGTAATGGTCAGTTCGACCAAATCCATGACCGGACACCTGTTAGGTGCGGCGGGTGCTGTAGAGTCAATTTTCTCTATTCTGGCGCTGCGCGATCAGGTTGTTCCACCAACCATCAACCTGGATAACCCGGATGAAGGTTGTGACCTGGACTTCGTGCCGCACGAAGCGCGTCAGGTTAGCGGTATGGAATATGCGCTGTGTAACTCCTTTGGTTTCGGTGGTACCAACGGTTCCTTGATCTTTAAAAAGATCTAAGTGCCTGCAGGTGATGCGTTAGCGTCCTTGCCAGATGAAAAAAAGGTCCGCTTGTCGGACCTTTTTTTATTCGATTTTCTGCCCTTGTCCTGGGTTACTCATCCTGCCAAACTAGCGGACCACGAATAAGGAGCCACCATGTTCTTAATTAATGGCTGTCAGCAGGATATGCTGGCTGCGAGCGATCGGGCGACGCAGTTTGGTGATGGCTGTTTCACCACGGCGCGAATTATCGACGGTAAAGTTAGCCTCCTTGCGGCGCATCTCCAGCGTTTACAAGACACCTGCCAAAAATTGCTGATCTCCTTCGAAAAATGGCCCGAACTGCAACGGGAAATGGAAATGTTAGCAGTGGCCCATGCCCGTGGTGTACTGAAGGTGATCATCAGTCGTGGCAGCGGAGGTCGGGGCTACAGTGGCGCCAACTGCCATAGTGCCAGCCGTATCCTCTCTGTTTCTGCCTGGCCTGCACATTATGATTGCTGGCGAGAGCAAGGAATCACCCTCGCGTTAAGCCCCGTCCGTCTGGGGCGCAATCCAATGCTTGCCGGACTGAAGCACCTAAACCGTCTGGAACAGGTGCTGATTAGGTCTCATCTTGAGCAGACAAACGCCGATGAGGCTCTGGTCCTTGACAGCGAGGGATGGGTTACGGAATGCTGTGCGGCTAATTTATTCTGGCGTAAAGATAATGTGGTTTACACTCCCCGCCTGGATCAGGCAGGTGTAGATGGCATTATGCGACAATTCTGTATGCGAGTGCTGGCACAATCTCCTTTCCAGATTGTCGAAGTAAATGCCCGGAAGGAGGAGGTTATGCAGGCTGATGAGATGATCATTTGCAATGCGTTAATGCCTGTTATTCCCGTGCGTGCATGTGGCGACATACAGTTGTCTTCACGTTTATTATTCGATTTTTTAGCCCCACTTTGTGAGCACCCAAATTAGTCATGAAAAAATTGTTACTCGTTGTCGTTTTATTGCTGGTTGTGCTGGGCATTGCCGCGGGAGTGGGAATGTGGAAAGTTCGCCATCTGGCGGATAGTAAATTATTGATCAAAGAAGAAACGATTTTTACGCTTAAAGCCGGCACTGGTCGACTGGCGTTAGGCGAACAGTTGTATGCAGATAAGGTTATCAATCGCCCGCGCGTGTTTCAGTGGTTGTTGCGTATTGAGCCGGATCTTTCGCATTTTAAAGCGGGAACCTATCGCTTTACACCTGACATGACCGTGCGGGATATGCTGAAACTGCTGGAAAGCGGTAAAGAAGCGCAGTTCCCGCTACGTCTGGTAGAGGGGATGCGCCTGAGCGATTACCTCAAACAACTGCGTGATGCGCCATTTATTAAACATACGCTCAGCGATGATAACTACGAGACCGTTGCTAAGGCGTTGAAACTGGAAAACCCTGAGTGGGTGGAAGGTTGGTTCTGGCCTGATACCTGGATGTATACCGCCAATACCACAGATGTCGCGCTGTTGAAACGCGCGTATCAAAAAATGGTTAAGGCTGTGGATACCGTCTGGGAAGGTCGTGCTGAAGGTCTGCCTTACAAAGATAAAAATCAACTGGTGACGATGGCCTCTATCATTGAAAAAGAAACGGCGGTTGCCAGTGAGCGCGACCAGGTAGCCTCGGTATTTATAAACCGGTTACGTATTGGCATGCGTCTGCAGACCGATCCAACCGTGATTTACGGGATGGGGACACGTTATAATGGCAAATTGTCGCGTGTGGATTTAGAAACCCCGACCGCCTATAACACCTATACCATTACGGGGCTGCCACCGGGTCCGATTGCCATGCCTGGAGAAGCCTCGTTGCAGGCTGCTGCACATCCGGCAAAAACGCCGTATCTCTATTTTGTGGCTGATGGAAAAGGTGGTCACACGTTTAACACTAATCTTGCCAGCCACAACCGGTCGGTACAGGATTATCTGAAAGTGCTTAAGGAAAAAAATGGGCAGTAATTACATCGTCATTGAGGGCCTGGAAGGCGCCGGAAAAACCACTGCGCGCGATGTGGTAGTGGAGACACTTGAGCAACTCGGTATTCGCGACATGGTTTTTACCCGCGAGCCTGGCGGCACCCAGCTCGCAGAGAAATTAAGAAGTCTGGTGCTGGACATCAAATCGGTCGGTGATGAGATTATTACCGATAAAGCGGAAGTCCTGATGTTTTACGCCGCACGCGTACAACTGGTGGAAACCGTTATTAAACCTGCGCTGGCAAAAGGCAGTTGGGTGATTGGCGATCGTCATGATCTGTCGACCCAGGCTTATCAGGGCGGCGGACGCGGAATTGACCAGACTATGCTGGCAACGTTGCGTGATGCGGTACTGGGGGATTTTCGCCCTGACCTGACAATTTATCTGGATGTGACACCCGAGGTAGGTTTAAAACGTGCCCGCGCTCGTGGCGAACTGGATCGCATTGAACAGGAATCGTTTGATTTCTTCAATCGCACGCGTGCCCGCTACCTTGAACTGGCCGCTAAAGATTCCAGTATTCGGACTATTGATGCGACGCAACCCCTTGAGGCTGTGATGAGTGATATCCGTAATACCATCACCCACTGGGTGCAGGAGCAGGGCGCATGAAATGGTATCCATGGTTACGACCGGATTTTGAAAAACTGGTAGCCAGTTATCAGGCGGGTCGTGGTCACCATGCGTTACTGATTCAGGCGTTACCAGGCATGGGGGATGACGCGCTGATTTACGCCCTCAGCCGCTATCTGATGTGCCAGCAACCTGAAGGTCATAAAAGCTGTGGACACTGTCGCGGATGCCAGTTGATGCAGGCGGGAACACATCCTGACTACTATTCGCTGCTCCCGGAAAAAGGCAAAAGTACACTGGGCGTTGATGCGGTTCGCGAAGTCAGTGAGAAACTGTATGAGCATTCTCGTTTGAGTGGTGCGAAGGTGGTGTGGATCCCTGATGCAGCCCAGTTGACCGATGCCGCTGCCAACGCTCTGTTGAAGACTCTGGAAGAACCACCGGCACAGACCTGGTTTTTCCTCGCCAGTACGGAACCTGCACGTTTATTGGCTACATTACGTAGCCGTTGTCGCTTGCATCACCTTGCTCCCCCGGCAGAATCGTACGCAATTTCCTGGCTTGCCCGTGAGGTGACGGCCTCACAGGATGCACTTCTTAGCGCATTACGCTTGAGCGCAGGCTCGCCTGGTGCGGCATTAGCGCTGTTACAGGCAGAAAGCTGGACGCACCGTACTGATTTCTGTGCGGCACTGGCCAATACATTGCACTCTGGCGACTGGTATATGCTGATGGCCGTGCTAAATCATGAGCAGGCTGCTGTCCGCTTACACTGGCTGGCGACGCTGCTTACGGATGCTCTTAAACGTCCATATGGTGTTTCCCATCTGACCAATCCCGATGCTCTGGCATTGATATCATCAATCGCTGAACGCTTCACTGCCGCACAGATACAGGCAATACTTGGTGATGTTTGTCATTGCCGTCAGCAGTTGCTAAATGTGACGGGCGTAAACCGTGAGCTGGTATTAACCGATCTTATCCTCCGCATAGAGCATTATCTGCAACCAGGCACTGTGCTGCCTGTTCCCCATATTTGAGAGAGACATTATGTTTTTAGTCGACTCACACTGCCATCTTGATGGCCTGGATTATCAATCTTTGCATAAGAACGTGGATGACGTGCTGGAGAAAGCGGCCGCGCGTGATGTGAAGTTCTGTCTTGCCGTTGCGACCACGTTACCAGGATACCGCAGCATGCGTGAACTGGTTGGTGTGCGTGACAATGTGGTTTTTTCCTGTGGCGTGCATCCGTTAAATCAGGATGAGCCATATGATGTTGAAGAGCTGCGTCGTTTTGCCGCCGAGGAGGGCGTGGTGGCGATGGGCGAAACCGGGCTGGACTATTTTTATACGCCAGAAACGAAGGTTCGCCAGCAGGAATCATTCATTCACCACATCCAGATTGGTCGCGAGTTACAGAAACCGGTGATTGTTCATACCCGCGATGCGCGAGCGGATACGCTGTCGATTCTGCGCGAAGAAAAAGTGACGGATTGTGGCGGCGTACTACACTGTTTTACAGAGGACAGGGAAACTGCGGGCAAATTGCTGGATCTCGGATTCTATATTTCCTTCTCTGGCATCGTCACGTTCCGTAACGCCGAACAACTACGCGATGCTGCACGCTATGTACCTCTGGACCGTTTGTTAGTTGAGACCGATTCTCCCTACCTTGCGCCTGTGCCGCATCGTGGAAAAGAGAACCAACCGGCAATGGTTCGTGATGTTGCAGAGTACATGGCTGTCTTGAAAGGTGTTGCCGTTGAAGAACTGGCGCAGATCACCACCGATAACTTTGCCCGCCTGTTTCACATCGACGCATCTCGCCTGCAATCTGCCTGTTAACTAAGTTTTTTTAAAGCTCGTAATTAATAAGTAAAGCGAGTAAAGTTCACCGCCCCAGAATGGGCGGTGAGTAACCAGTTGGAAACATTCAGATACTCATTTTATCGGAATGTGCGAATTTTGCGGCCACCCACAACTGAATTGTGATAGCCGTCAAACAAAAACGAACTGAATTATTTTACTCTGTGTAATAAATAAAGGGTACTTAGATGCCCTGTCCACGGCGAGGTTCTCCCCCCTCGCCAATGCGTGAGAACGTAGAAAAGCACAAATACTCAGGAGCACTCCTAATTATGTTTAAGAATGCATTTGCTAACCTGCAAAAGGTCGGTAAATCGCTGATGCTGCCGGTATCCGTACTCCCTATTGCAGGTATCCTGCTGGGTGTCGGTTCCGCTAACTTCAGCTGGCTGCCAGCCGTTGTATCGCATGTAATGGCAGAAGCAGGCGGATCTGTTTTTGCAAACATGCCGCTGATTTTCGCCATCGGTGTTGCGTTAGGCTTCACCAACAATGACGGTGTATCCGCCCTGGCTTCAGTCGTCGCCTATGGCATCATGGTTAAGACCATGGCTGTGGTTGCGCCGCTGGTTCTGCATTTACCTGCAGAAGAAATCGCCGCTAAACACCTGGCTGATACCGGTGTTCTCGGGGGGATTATCTCCGGTGCGATCGCAGCGTATATGTTCAACCGCTTCTACCGTATCAAACTGCCTGAGTATCTGGGCTTCTTTGCCGGTAAGCGCTTTGTTCCTATCATTTCTGGTCTGGCTGCCATCTTCACGGGTGTGGTTCTGTCCTTCATTTGGCCGCCAATCGGTACTGCTATTCAGACGTTCTCCCAGTGGGCTGCGTATCAGAACCCGGTAGTGGCATTCGGTATCTACGGCTTCGTTGAACGCTGCCTGGTACCGTTTGGTCTGCACCATATCTGGAACGTTCCTTTCCAGATGCAGATCGGTGAGTACACCAATGCTGCAGGCCAGGTGTTCCACGGTGATATTCCTCGTTATATGGCAGGTGACCCGACTGCGGGCAAACTGTCCGGTGGCTTCCTGTTTAAAATGTACGGTCTGCCGGCTGCTGCTATTGCAATCTGGCACTCTGCAAAACCGGAAAACCGCGCGAAAGTGGGCGGTATCATGATCTCCGCGGCGCTGACCTCGTTCCTGACCGGTATTACCGAGCCGATCGAGTTCTCCTTCATGTTCGTGGCGCCGATCCTGTACATCATCCACGCGATTCTGGCAGGTCTGGCATTCCCAATCTGTATCCTGCTGGGTATGCGTGACGGTACATCGTTCTCCCACGGTCTGATCGACTTTATCGTACTGTCTGGTAACAGCAGCAAACTGTGGCTGTTCCCGATTGTCGGCCTCGGCTATGCAATCGTCTACTACACCATTTTCCGTGTACTGATCAAAGCGCTGGACCTGAAAACTCCGGGTCGTGAAGACGCCACCGAAGACAGCAAAGCTGGCGCGACAGGTGAAATGGCTCCGGCTCTGGTTGCTGCGTTTGGTGGTAAAGAAAACATCACTAACCTGGATGCGTGCATCACTCGTCTGCGTGTCAGCGTTGCTGACGTTGCCAAAGTTGATCAGGCTGGCCTGAAGAAACTGGGTGCTGCGGGCGTCGTGGTTGCTGGTTCCGGTGTTCAGGCTATCTTCGGGACTAAGTCCGATAACCTGAAAACTGAAATGGATGAATACATCCGTAACAGCTAAGCAGTAAGACGTTGGGGAGAACTAAGGCAGCCTGAGGGCTGCCTTTTTTACGTTAATTGGCCTGAACACGAATCGGTGCTGTGGCTGCAAATAGCCATGGACGTGCGTCACTGTCCACGCGTGGCGACAGTGTTTCTCTTACCTGCTGGTGGTAGTCATCAATCCACTGCTTTTCTGTTTCGCTCAACAGATGTAACTCAACCAGGTTCAAATCGATAGGGACCTGCGTCAGTGAGGCGAACCGGCAAAAGCCTGGACGACTCTCGATAATCTCTACCTGATTCTCGATGCGGATCCCATATTGACCTGCCAGATAATATCCCGGCTCGATAGTAATAATATTGCCTGCGACCAGAGGCCAAGGATTTACTTTTTTGGCAATACGGTGGGGCTGCTCATGAATCAGTAGCTGGTGGCCCACGCCATGTCCGGTGCCATGATCGTAATCCAGCCCCAGCTCCCAAAGAGCCCGACGACTAAACGCATCCAGTTGATGACCCTGAGTGCCGCTGGGGAATTGTAGCGTGATCAGCGATATAAAGCCTTTCAGTACTGCCGTATAGTGCAGTCGGCGCTGCGGATCCTGTGGGCCAAAGGCGAGGGTACGCGTCGTATCTGTGGTACCGTTTTGATACTGACCACCGGAGTCATTCAGATACATGGCCTGTGAGGTAATCGGCGTATCTGTCTTTTCACTGGAATGATAATGACACATCGCCGCATTACTGGCTGAAGCTGAAATAGTGCCAAAACTTTGCTCAATAAACCCGGGTTGTTGCTGGCGAAACGCCAACTGTTTGGCTTGTGCTTCCAGCTCGGTTACCGGATTACCGGCCGCCTCACGTAGTGGTACCTCATGCGCCAGCCAGGCGAGGAAGTTAACCCATGCAGCACCATCCTGTTCATGGCATTCACGATAGCCTGCCAGTTCAGTGTCATTCTCATGAGCTTTAATCAATGTGATTGGATCCGGGGCCCAAAGAACTTCACCTCCGTTCTGTTCAATCGCAAAACGCAAAGCAACCGGGGCATAGTCCTTATCAACCAGAAAACGTTTTCCCTGTGCCAGTTGCTGGCAGCGAGAGAGAAAACCCTCTTGTGGTGCAAGGGTCAACGTGCTCAGCAGGGCTTCGGGTAACTGCTTTGTTTTGTTGGTATCAACAAACCACTCCAGTTCGCCGGTGCGGTGCAGCAGGGCAAATGAAAAAGGGACGGGGACCATATCAAGATCTGAACCACGCACATTGAGCAGCCAGGCAATATTATCAGGAAGGGTAATAGCCAGAGTATCAGCCTGATGCCGGGCAAGTTGGTCTACGATCCGTGCACGTTTTTGTGTACTGCTTTCACCGCTGATTTCAACAGGCATTTCCCGGATGATGCCGCACGGTGCCGCAGGACGATCGAGCCATACCTGGTCGAAAGGATCGGTTTCCAGAGCCACCAGTTCGCAATGGGTGGCCGACAGGGATTCAAACTGGCTGTTAACCATCAACAGGGGTTCAAAGCCAATACGAGTGCCTGGTGCGACGTGTGCCTGTAAATAGTCCGCCAGCGGCTCATCGTGCAGATGATGAATTTCAAAATCATCAAGGGAGACTTCGTTACGTACCTGAACCTGATAGCGTCCATCGACAAACATTAAGGCGCGATCGCGAAGGACTAACGCCAGGCCTGCTGAGCCGCTAAAGCCTGTGAGCCAGGCCAGTTTATTGTCGTGTGGCGTGCAATCCTCGCTCTGGTGCGCATCAGCGCGTGGAACAATCATACCGTCAAGCCCCAGGGCCAACAGTAGATTGCGCAGAGCGGAAAGGGGAGTTGAGTTGTGCATAGTTACCTTCAGGCCTTAACGGAACGGCGGTTCGTTGAACGTACGTAATTTGCGGGAGTGCAGTCGGTCACCTTCAGCACGAAGGCGGTCGATAGCCCGGATGCCAATCTGCAGGTGCTCAGAAATCGCACCTTCATAAAATCGGTTAGCCTGACCAGGAAGCTTAATTTCACCGTGCAGCGGTTTGTCGGAAACACAAAGCAGAGTGCCGTAAGGGACGCGGAATCTGTAGCCCTGAGCAGCGATAGTGGCGCTTTCCATATCGATAGCTACGGCGCGGCTGAGGTTAAAGCGCAGCGCAGAAGCGGAGTAGCGTAATTCCCAGTTGCGATCGTCGGTCGTAACGACAGTGCCGGTACGCAACCGTTGCTTCACCTCTTCACCGGGCATACCGCTGACCTCTTTGGTGGCGTCATACAGTGCGCGCTGAACTTCCGCTATGCTCGGAATAGGAATGTCAGGAGGCAGTACGGCATCAAGCACATGGTCGTCACGCAGATAGGCGTGGGCAAGAACATAATCACCAATTGCCTGGCTTTCGCGCAGACCACCACAGTGCCCAATCATCAACCAGACATCAGGGCGAAGGACCGCCAGATGATCACAAATGGTTTTAGCGTTAGACGGGCCTACGCCAATATTTACCAGCGTGATCCCCTGGCCGTCGGCGGTGATTAAATGCCAGGCAGGCATCTGGTGTTTTTTCCAGGCAAGGTCGGAGATAGCCTCTTCCGGGGCTTCTGTTTCAGCGGTGATCCAAATCCCTCCCGCACAGGAGAGCGCGATATATGGACTGTCAGGATCGAGGATCTGGCTGCATCCCCAGCGTACGAATTCATCAACATAACGGGTGTAATTGGTGAACAGTACAAAGGGTTGGAAATGTTCAACCGGCGTGCCCGTGTAGTGACGCAGTCGTGCCAGTGAAAAATCTACCCGTCGGGCGTCGAAATGTGACAGTGGGGAGAATTCCGCCGGATGATAAGTCCCGTCTGCGGTTTCATCGCCAATCTGTGACAGCTCGGTGGTAGGGAAATGACGCGTTAATCCGGCACTCATAGATCGATCAAGTGTCAGTTCAGAACCGTCAATCACATAGGGATAGGGGATTTCGTGCTGCGATGGCTCGACGGAGATGTGAGCATCATAATCTTGATACAGCAGCGTCAGCTGTTCTTCAAGATAAGGGCGAAAGAGCGACGGGCGGGTAATGGTCGTGGTATAGCAACCAGCATGAGTAAAACGTCCGTAAGCGCGAGTTTTTGGTGGATTGGTGGCGCTGCCATCCCAGGTTACAGAAAGTGAAGGGTAAACAAAAAGACCTTTATCTCGGGCGATTACATCAGGAAGTGTCCCGGTATCAATGTACTTGCCAATGGCGCTACGCAGAGCCTTAACTGATTGCTCATACAATGCGTCCAGTTTATCCAGCGCCTGAGCCGGGGTCAGGCTGGAGCCCTTATTGTTCATGTCTGTCTCCTTGTTCCACAGATGTGCTGCTCTCCCGATAGTATGTCACAGGAATGTGAAACAAAAGTCAGACGTTGAGGAAGAAAATGCGAAGACCAGATGGTCTTCGCGAAAAGACTTAACCGTGCTGCTTATCTCTCATCATTATTGCTGTGGCAGCAGAAATCAGACAACCCGCCATCAGGTAAATGGCTACACTGTGCCAGTCTCCGCCGGAGAACGTGACCAGTGCTGCAGCAATAAACGGGGTAAAGCCGCCGCCAACGACGCTGGCGACCTGATAGCCAACTCCTGCGCCACTGTAGCGGTAGCTTGCGCCAAACAAGCCGGTAAACATGGGTTGCTGGACACAGACCACCATGTCGTGGGCGATGTTTGCCAGCATAATCGCGAAAAATACGATCCAGAAGATTGACTGTGCTTCCAGGGCCATAAAGAACGGGAAGGCGCTGAGTGTGCCGACCAGCGCCCCGGTAATGTAGACCCGGCGACGACCAAAGCGGTCGGCAAGCCAGGCAAAGCAGGGGATAGTCAGACAACTTAGCCCACCTACCAGCAGCCCGATATTGAGAAACAATTCGCGTGGTAGTCCCAGATTTTGGGTGGAGTAGTTGAGTGCAAAAGCGGTGACTATATACATCGTCAGCAGTTCACAAAGGCGCAGGGCAATAATTTTTAAAAATGCCCCCGGGTGGCGGGTTAGCGCTTCGATGACCGGCAGTCGTTTTTTCGCCTGCGGTGGTTCCTGTTTTTGCAGCTCGAACTCTGCGGACTCTTCCATTCTGTTACGCATCCACAATGCGCCCAGAACTAATACGATGCTGAACAGGAACGGAATACGCCAGCCCCAGCTCAGGAACTGTTCATCAGTCGTTTGCGAGCTAATCAGCGAGACTAACCCTGTAGAGAGCAGCAAGCCGACACCGTAACCCACCTGAACGCCGCTGCTGTAGAACGCTTTTTTATTTTTTGGGGCACTTTCGACGGAAAGTAATGCCGCGCCGCCCCATTCACCGCCGACGGCGAATCCCTGAACGGCGCGCAGTGTCACCAGTAAGATGGGGGCCCACCAGCCGATGGTGTCAAAAGAGGGGATAATGCCAATCAACGCAGTGGCAATCCCCATCATCCAGACGGTGAGCATCAGCATGCGCTTACGGCCAAGGCGATCGCCGAAGTGCCCGAATATTATTCCACCCAATGGGCGGAACAGAAATCCGACACCAAAGGTGGCGAACGCGGCGAGCGTACCCATCGCGGGACTTATCTGCGGAAAAAACTCGCGATTGAAGACCAGTGCGGCAGTGATGCCATAAAGCAGAAAATCATACCAGTCGACCACGGCACCAGCGAAGCTACCGAGTGCTGCGCGTCGGGCGCGGCTAAGCGAAGATGTGTCCTCCTGGGGACCCGTGGAGATGAGGGTGGAATCCATAGTTATCCTGTCTGTACTGATTTCTAATTATTAGTATTGGAATAAGGTTACGCACATTGCAGTCGATATATTAACGACTGTTATGAGACTACCGCGACAGACGGGAAGAGAAAACGATTTTATCCCTTATAACGGGGCAAGATGAAAAATAAGACGAAAGGAAAAACAGAAAAACAAAAAACCCGCTTAAGTTTCCTTAAGCGGGCTTTTCTAAATATGGCTCCTCTGACTGGACTCGAACCAGTGACATACGGATTAACAGTCCGCCGTTCTACCGACTGAACTACAGAGGAATCGTGTGAACGGGGCGAATATTAGCGATGCCGGTCAGCGTTGTCAAAGCCTGAATGTAGAAACGCGATCGTTTGCTGAAATATTCTTCATTTCGCCGTTTATTCAGACGCAACGGGTTGTTTTATACACTTTTCACGTTCCTAGCGTGGATATTTCCACAGCCATCGACCGGTGACCATTCGCCAGTAAAATAGCGCGGCGCGGACCGCCCAGTCGAAGAACATCCCCATCCAGACGCCGACCACTCCCCATCCTAATACGATCCCTAGGGTATAACCTGCTACAACACGGCAGCCCCACATACCCAGCATGGAAACCCACATAGCAAAACGTGCATCACGCGCTCCCTTAAAACCAGCGGGAAGGACCCAGGATGCTGCCCATATCGGCATAAATGCCGCATTGAGCCAAATCAGTATGACTATGACCTCTTTTACGTCCTGATCGTGGGTATAAAACGAGGCCATGACACCGGCAAACGGTGCAGTCAGCCAGGCGATGGCAGTTAAACCGATTGTGGATAACCAAAATACGTGTCGCAACTGAATTTCTGCCTGGGCAATCTGCCCATTACCCAGGCGTCTGCCGGTAATGATGGTGGATGCGGATCCTAATGCGTTTCCCGGCAGGTTAATCAGAGCCGCAATAGAAAATGCGATGAAGTTACCGGCAATAACGCTGGTACCCATACCCGAGACAAACATCTGAGTTAATAGCTTGCCACCGTTAAACAAAACGGATTCGATACTTGCAGGAATACCTATCCCCATCACCTCCCAGATAATGGCGAGATTTAACGGCTTAAAATAACTTTTCAGTGAAATACGCAGCGCTGGGTTAAAACCAATCATCAGCACCCAGATAATGGCGATAGCACCAATGTAGCGGGAAATCGTTAACCCAAGACCTGCGCCTACAAATCCCAGCCCTTGCCAGGAAAAAATGCCGTAGATCAGGATGCTACTGATGATGATATTCAGTATATTCATGCCGCCGTTAATCAACAGCGGTATCTTGGTATTCCCGGCCCCACGCAGTGCTCCGCTACCGATCAATGCAATGGCTGCTGCCGGATAACTGAGCACCGTTAATTCCAGATAGGTCAGCGCCAGTGCCTTTACTTCGGGAGTCGCTTCACCGGCGACAACATTAATAATCTGCTCGCCAAAATAGTGAATCACCGCTGCCAGCACGATGGCAAAAATCGTCATGATTACCAGTGACTGTCTGGCGGCAGCTCTGGCCCGTCGGCGATCGCGTTTCCCAAGGCTAAAAGCAACGACCACCGTCGTGCCAAGATCGATAGCGGCGAAAAACGCCATGATAACCATATTGAAACTGTCGGCGAGTCCGACACCCGCCATTGCTTCCTTACCCAACCAGCTAACAAGGAAAGTACTCAGTACTCCCATCAATAATACGCAGGTATTTTCCAGAAAAATGGGAATGGCTAAAGGAGTGATTTCACGCCAAAAGAGTACTTTGTAACTCTTGCGTTTGGCATACCAGGGCGTACGGGAAACGACCTGACGTAAGGCAGCGGACACGTTCAAAGTGGACCTTAATGAAGAAAGTTGAAACCTCATTTCAAATGATGAGGGAGAATCAAAAAAGCTGCAAAGTTTTTTCCATATAAAATGTCTGTAAATGCAACAAACTGTCGAGAGAAGCACCAATTGATACTCAATGAAGGAAATGGGGTTTGACAAAAGATTTTTCGCCGCTAAGATAAGCCTCCACAACGATTCCTCTGTAGTTCAGTCGGTAGAACGGCGGACTGTTAATCCGTATGTCACTGGTTCGAGTCCAGTCAGAGGAGCCATATTTAAGAAGCCTGCTTAGGAAACTAAGCAGGCTTTTTGTTTTTTTAGCGTTTACATTTCTCTGCCTGGGTAAGCGTTAACGTCAGCTTTAGTCCCCCGTATTTTGGCTATGAGTGCAAAATCCACCCGATGAGCAGGTGGAATTTTTGCCAGTATGAAATATTGTTTCAGTACTATGTCTGAGCAATAGCAACGGGAAATGGTTATAAGAGCAGCATAAGGAAAACTTTTTGCTTAAAAAATCGAGGGTTAAAGTTGAAAGAGCGTGAGTAACTCACTCATACTCTATACTCGCAGAGTAGCTCGGCGTAGCATGGCACAACGAAGGGCTCTTAATGAAAAAGGAAAACGTCGTGGCAGAAGAAACTATATTCAGCAAAATTATTCGTCGTGAAATCCCCTCAGATATCGTGTACCAGGACGAACTGGTCACAGCGTTTCGCGATATTGCACCTCAGGCGCCTACGCATATCCTGATTATTCCAAATGTCCTGATCCCAACCGTTAATGATGTTACGGCTGAACATGAGCAGGCGTTGGGGAGAATGATCACGGTCGCGGCGAAGATCGCTGAGCAGGAAGGCATTGCCGAAGATGGATATCGTTTGATCATGAATACCAACCGCCACGGGGGTCAGGAGGTGTATCACATTCATATGCATCTACTGGGTGGGCGTACTCTTGGTCCAATGCTTGCGCATAAAGGTCTTTAATAATGACCAGAGGATGCTTAGTGCTGTCACTGGGGGTGCTGTTACTGGCAGGCTGTCGTTCACATCCTGAAATTCCGGTGAGTGATGAACAGTCGCTGGTGATGGAATCAACGATACTGGCTGCAGGTATAACAGCAGAACAGCCTGCGTTAACCACGTCTGATATTCAGCCCTCTGCATCCTCACGACTCTATAACGAAAGACAAGAACCCGTTACCGTTCATTATCGGTTTTACTGGTATGACGCCAGAGGGCTGGAGATGCACCCTCTGGAAGCGCCACGCAGCGTCACTATCCCGGCACGTTCGTCGGTGACTCTGTACGGCAGCGCCAATTTTCTGGGGGCGCACAAGGTTAGACTTTATCTTTATTTGTAAGGGGTGAATCTTGATGATCAAAATGAATCGCTACGCATTGATTGCCGCGCTGGCGATATTTCTCTCTGGTTGTGTGGCGCAACGAGAGCCAGCGCCGGTAGATGAAGTCAAACCGGTGCCGGAGCAGCCCGAGCAACCGCAACAGCCGGTACCGGTTGTCCCAACGGTGCCAACCATACCGCAGCAGCCTGGTCCGATTGAACATGAGGATCAAACGGCGCAGCCGACGCCCCGGGAACGTCATTATGACTGGAATGGCGCAATGCAACCGATGGTGGCGAAAATGCTGCAGGCTGATGGCGTCAAAGCTGGAGGTGTCTTGCTGGTCGACAGCGTGAATAATCGCACCAATGGTTCTCTCAACTCTGGTGACGCAACCGAAACATTGCGTAATGCGCTGGCGAATAACGGCAAATTTACCCTGGTCTCGGCACAACAATTGTCGCTGGCGAAGCAACAATTAGGTTTATCACCACACGACAGCCTGGGTACGCGCAGTAAAGCCATTGGTATTGCCCGTAATGTAGGAGCGCAGTATGTGCTGTATTCCAGCGCTTCCGGCAACGTCAATACGCCGGCACTGCAAATGCAATTAATGCTGGTACAAACTGGCGAGATAATCTGGTCAGGTAAAGGTGCTGTTCAGCAACAATAACAGACTGACGCGCGACGAGGTTTTGTCGCGCTATTTCCCGCAGTATCATCCCGTCGCGGGCAGCCAAAGCGGCTTGAGCGGCGGGAGCTGTATCATCGAAAATCATCCCCATCGTTTAGTGCTGCGCTGCCATCATGATCCTCACGCGCCCAAGTCCCATTTTTTACGGCACTATCATGCGCTGAAAAAACTGCCCGAAAGTCTTGCTCCCAAACCCTGTTTTTATACACAAGGGTGGATGGCAGTAGACTATTTTCACGGTAAGGTAGAATCCAGATTACCGGAAGCCGACGAACTTGCAGGCTTACTGTATCATCTTCACCAACAACCCCGTCTGGGCTGGCAAATCAGAGTGCTGCCATTACTTGAACAGTACTGGCAGTGTTGTGATCCGGCGCGCCGGACGCCTGGTTGGTTGCGCGTGCTAAAGCGGTTAAGAAAACAACGCGAACCTCGCCCGATACGTCTCGGGCCGTTACATATGGATGTCCACGGCGACAACATAGTGCGCACAGCGTCGGGGCTGCGGTTGATTGACTGGGAATATGCCGGAGACGGTGATATTGCGCTGGAGCTGGCTGCGGTGTGGACCGTTGATGAATCTCAGCACCGGCAACTGGTGAACGCCTATGCTCAGCATGCGCACATTGATCCGGATGCCCTCTGGCGGCAGGTCAGACAGTGGCAACCCTGGGTGATGGTGCTGAAGGCGGGGTGGTTCGAGTATCGCTGGCAGCAAACCAGCGATCGACAATTTATCAGGCTGGCCGATGAAACCTGGCGGCAGCTAACAATGAAAGGATAAGGAGAGCAGTGTGGGTCCAGTAATGTTGGATGTCGAAGGGTATGAGCTGGACGCTGAAGAGCGTGAGATTCTGGCGCATCCGCTGGTGGGTGGGTTGATCCTCTTTACCCGAAATTACCACGACCCGGAACAGTTGCGTGAACTTGTTCGCCAAATCCGTGAGGCATCACGTAATCATCTGGTGGTGGCAGTGGATCAGGAAGGGGGGCGTGTACAGCGTTTTCGTGAAGGGTTTACCCGCCTGCCGGCGGCACAATCTTTTGCTGCACTGCACGGACTGGAAGAGGGAGGCAAGCTGGCTCAGGATGCCGGATGGCTCATGGCCAGCGAAATGATTGCGATGGACATCGACATCAGCTTTGCCCCCGTCCTGGATGTGGGCCATATTAGCGCGGCGATTGGCGAGCGTTCTTACCATGCCGATCCAATAAAGGCGCTGGCAATGGCAACCCGCTTTATTGATGGCATGCATGCCGCGGGCATGAAAACCACCGGTAAACATTTCCCCGGGCATGGGGCGGTGACGGCGGATTCGCACAAAGAGACACCAACCGATCCGCGACCGGAAGCGGAAATTCGCGCCAAAGACATGTCGGTGTTTAAGACGTTAATTACGGAAAATAAACTTGATGCCATTATGCCGGCACACGTGATCTATAGTGAAGTCGATCCGCGTCCGGCGAGTGGTTCCCCCCACTGGTTAAAAACGGTGCTGCGTCAGGAGCTTGGTTTTGATGGGGTGATCTTCTCCGACGATCTGTCGATGGAAGGCGCAGCTATCATGGGGAGCTACGCAGAGCGTGGGCAGGCATCGCTTGATGCAGGTTGCGATATGATCCTGGTCTGCAATAATCGTAAGGGAGCGGTCAGTGTGTTAGATAATCTGTCGCCGATCAATGCGGAACGTGTTACACGTTTGTATCATAAAGGTTCATTTTCGCGTCAGGAACTGATGGATTCGGCACGCTGGAAAACGATTAGCGCCCAGCTCAACCAGCTTCATGAGCGCTGGCAGGAAGAAAAAGCAGGTCATTAACGCACGTTTGGTGAGGATGCGATGATTATCTATTTACACGGTTTTGACTCTAACAGTCCGGGAAATCACGAGAAAGTGTTACAACTGCAGTTCATTGACCCGGATGTCAGACTGATCAGCTACAGTACACGGCATCCTAAGCATGATATGCAGCATCTGCTGAAAGAAGTGGACAAAATGTTGCAGCTTAATGTGGACGATCGCCCGTTGATTTGCGGCGTGGGGTTGGGTGGTTACTGGGCTGAACGAATTGGTTTTCTGTGTGATATTCGGCAGGTCGTGTTTAATCCCAACTTGTTTCCGTATGAGAATATGGAAGGGAAAATCGACAGGCCCGAAGAGTATGCGGACATCGCCACAAAATGCGTGACTAATTTCCGTGAAAAGAATCGCGATCGGTGCTTGGTTATCCTTTCACGCCATGACGAAGCACTGAACAGTCAACGTTCCTCTGAGGAGCTGCACCACTTCTATGAAATTGTATGGGATGAAGAACAAACCCATAAATTCAAAAATATCTCTCCTCATTTGCAGCGAATCAAAGCGTTCAAGACGTTAGGTTAGTCGCCGATTTACGTTGAACAAAGCCAGCCTTCGGGCTGGTTTTTTTGTTGTTAAAGCTAGGGTTGTCTATCTTTTCAGCATCAAAACTTGATACATATCAATTTTGGTATGACCAATGCACCGTTCGTGTTATTCTCAGTCTCGAAGAAGATTTTCATTATCGTAACTTGTTGTTAATTAAAGGCTATGTTAATAACTTTTAATTAACAATTGGTTAATAAATTTAAGGGGGTCACGTTGACTACACCATTAAAAAGAATCGTTATTGTCGGCGGTGGTGCTGGCGGACTGGAAATGGCGACGCAACTGGGAAAAAAACTGGGGCGTAAGAAAAAGGCAAAAATCACGCTGGTAGACAGAAACCACAGCCATTTGTGGAAACCCTTACTACACGAAGTGGCGACGGGATCCCTGGATGAAGGCGTTGATGCGCTGAGCTATCTGGCACATGCGCGTAACCACGGCTTCCAGTTTCAGCTTGGCTCGGTTGTAGATATCGATCGTGAAGCGAAGACCATCACTATTGCTGAGCTGCGCGATGAGAAGGGTGATCTACTGGTTCCTGAGCGTAAAGTGCCTTACGACACGTTGGTGATGGCGCTCGGCAGTACGTCCAACGATTTCAACACGCCGGGTGTCAAAGATAATTGCATCTTCCTCGATAACCCGCATCAGGCGCGTCGTTTCCACCAGGAAATGTTGAATCTGTTCCTGAAATACTCTGCGAATCTGGGCGCGAATGGCAAAGTGAATATCGCCATTGTGGGCGGTGGTGCAACAGGTGTAGAACTCTCCGCCGAGTTGCACAATGCGGTAAAACAACTGCATAGCTATGGGTACAAGGGACTGACTAACGAAGCGCTGAATGTGACTCTGGTGGAGGCCGGTGAAAGAATTCTGCCAGCATTGCCGCCGCGGATTTCTAGTGCTGCGCATAATGAACTGACCAAGCTGGGCGTGCGTGTATTGACCCAGACGATGGTGACCAGCGCTGATGAGGGCGGGTTACATACTAAAGATGGCGAGTACATTGAAGCCGATCTGATGGTGTGGGCGGCAGGTATCAAAGCACCAGACTTTATGAAAGACATTGGTGGTCTGGAAACTAACCGCATCAACCAACTGGTGGTGGAGCCTACTCTGCAAACCACACGCGATCCGGATGTTTATGCTATTGGTGACTGTGCTTCCTGCGCACGCCCGGAAGGTGGCTTTGTTCCACCGCGCGCTCAGGCTGCTCATCAGATGGCTTCCTGCGCGATGAACAATATTCTGGCGCAGATGAATGGCAAGCCGCTGAAAGCGTATCAATATAAAGACCACGGCTCTCTGGTTTCCCTCTCCAACTTCTCTACCGTGGGTAGCCTGATGGGGAACCTGACGCGCGGTTCGATGATGGTGGAAGGGCGTATTGCGCGCTTTGTGTATATCTCACTGTACCGTATGCACCAGATTGCGTTGCATGGTTACTTCAAAACCGGTCTGATGATGCTGGTTGGCAGTATTAACCGTGTGATTCGTCCGCGCCTGAAACTGCATTAAAATATCAAATAACCGGGCCACATAGTGGCCCGGTAGACGTTTTTCAGCTCCTGCCCTCCTACTATATTGCAACTTGGCCTTCCTTGAGATCCAATAGTGAACCTGACCGATGAGCCGCGCGAGTCGATGAGTCTCTCCACTGAAGTGCTAAGTATGCAGTTTGTATTCTGGCAGATACCGATCACCGGGTTAACCAATGTACCAACCGGAATGGTAGTGGCTGCAGGTTTTTATTCGAACAGCATTATATGACATCCTGTTCTGCGTGATTCAGAACCGTCTGAATCACGCTGCTTTCGCGCTTACCCTCGCTATTTTCATCCCCATTCTGATTGGCATTCCTTACATCCTGTTGCAAAGTTGTTGTTAATAGCAAAAAAGGAGGATGTCCCGTGAATAAATCAATGTTGGCGGGTATAGGGATTGGCGTGGCGGCTGCGCTGGGCGTGGCGGCGGTAGCCAGTCTGAACGTTTTTGAACGTGGCCCACAATATGCACACGTCGTCTCTGCGACGCCGATAAAAGAAACGGTAAAAACGCCGCGTCAGGAGTGCCGTAACGTTACCGTTACCCATCGTAAACCTGTGCAGGATGAGAATCGTATTGCCGGTTCGGTACTGGGCGCTGTTGCGGGTGGTGTTATCGGTCATCAGTTTGGTGGTGGACGAGGTAAAGACATTGCGACCGTCGCTGGTGCTTTAGGTGGCGGTTATGCTGGTAACCAGATCCAGGGTTCAATGCAGGAAAACGATACATACACCACCACACAGCAACGTTGTAAAACGGTGTATGACAAGTCGGAAAAAATGCTTGGTTACGACGTAACGTACAAAATTGGCGATCAGCAGGGCAAAATCCGGATGGATAAAGATCCTGGTTCGCAAATTCCACTGGATAACAATGGCCAGTTGGTTCTGAATAACAAAGCGTAAAAAAGCTTTACTCTGCACATCAATTAGCCCCCCAATCGCTCAGGCTGGGGGGCTTTTTTTATCAGAAGGTTAAGGCATAGTTCAGACCAAAGGTGCGACCGCGGCCTTTGTATTCATAGAGTGAAGGGCTACCGTAGGTTGGGCTGTAAAGTAACGGTGCACGTTGTCCCCAAAGTGTGGTGTATTCTTCATTCAGCAGGTTTTCAACGCTGAAGGTCAGTTTACCCAGCGGGAGCTGATAGCTGCCTATGAAATCCATGGTGTTATACCCGTCCAGCTTGTTGCCGCTGGCGTCGCTCAGGTCAAATGTCTGCTGACTCTGTATACGTAACGACCACGGTTCAGGCGCCCAGCCGACCCAGGCGGTTGCTTTTGATGGCGAGGCCAGTGTGACGTCCCACTTCTGCCATTTGCCGTTCTGTTTGACTTCCGATTTGATGATATTGAAGTTACTTCCCAGGCTCCAGTCAGTGTCAGCAATGAAATAATCCACGGCACCTTCGAGGCCATATATCCGGCGATCATCTGGTTGCACGTTAATGGTCATATCGCTGCGGTTAATGACAATCGACTTATCCGAGGTAGAGTAGTAGGCCGCCAGTTGAGTGCGCAGGCTATCACCGGTGTAGCGCCAACCCAGTTCGAAAGAGTTTACCTTTATGCCTTCCAGCCGAGAATCTGCCACATTGACACTACGCTGGAGTTGATAATGGTCACCGACAAGTGAGTAAGTACCGTTCCCGTAGTATTTTCCCGGATCGGGAAGCTCCACACCCTGAGAGAAATTAAACCACGTCTGCTGACGGTCAGTCAGATGTGCAAGAATGCCCGCATTAAACAGGAAATTATCGTAATCAGTTTTCCCGCCAGGAATCACATCTGCAGAGCGTGCCAGTCCATTAGCAATCCCTTGTTGCTGCGCATAGCCGACAAAATCATCAACCCGGTTTTCGGTCCATTGATAGCGAACGCCGGCACTTAACGTGAAGATGTCGTTTATGTCATAGCTGTTTTGCAGGAAAGGCGCGAAGTTGGTAATGCTGTAACCAGGATAACGCCCGGTGGTATAGGCGGTGCGGTTATCCATGCCGCCAGAGGGCAGGGACCAGGCAAGATCAAAGAATTTCTGGTTGGAGTCGAAGGTTTCATGGTCCGCATCGATACCCCATGTCAGCTCCCAGTTCTCCATCAGTTGGCTATTAAGGGTAATTTTTGCGCCAAATTGATCGGTATCCTGCTGTGATGCGGAGAAACTGGTGACTTTGCCTTTGCTCAGTGTAGGGAAGGGGTAGAATGTCAGAGATTCATCACGGTAGTAAACCTGACTGACCAAATTCTGGCCGAAGAAGTCAGCATCGGAATATTGCAGGCTGATAAGATGACGCTCCGTGCCGGGAATACGGTCGGAACTCAGACCGCTGCTGGTGTAGGCTTTCCCCGTTCCCGTTCCCGTCACCGCCGACATATTCTCGCCCAGATATAATCCGTAATCATCATCCCCCTGGCTTTTATAGTACTGGGTAACCAGTTGTAGTTGACGGTTGTCATCAATCTCTATTGTGCCGGTGCCCATGATGTCTAGACGATCGGAATGCTGAAGGCCGGTTTGAGTGTTATCCAGCATTAAGGCATCGTTGTTGCCGTCATACCAGCCGCCAAATCGTTGATAAGCGACGGACATGCGTCCGGAAGCGTGATCGGTTCCTCCGCTGACAGCTGCGGCGACACGTTCGTCATGATCGTTACTGTTGTTGAAGCCGCTTTTGCTTCCCAGTTCGAGTTCAACTTCGCGTTCTGGCTGGCCTTTTTTGGTGACAATATTGATCAATCCACCGGTACTTCCACCGCCATACAACGATGTTGCACCAGAGATAACCTCGATATGCGCAATATTAAAGGGGTCAATGGAATCCAGTTGGCGGCTGTCGGTACGGGAGGAGTTCAGGCGAACACCGTCAATCAACACAACGATGGCGCGTCCACGCATGTTCATCCCGTAGTTCGTCCGTCCCTGACTGCTGACGTCAATTCCAGGGATTAACTGAGCCAGCACATCTTTGAACTCTTTACCACCCTGAACCTGCTGTTCAATCTCGCTGCCTTCAATGACCCAGGTGGTTTGCGCCATTTCAGCCACAGTTCGCTGGCTACGGTTGGCGCTGACGATGAGATTTTCTTCTTCATTCTGTGCCGCCAGTACCGGCAGGGTTAAAGATAATAAGATTGGATTGAGCACCCAAAGACGCTTATTCATTCGCATTCCTTTTAAAAAAGAGTCGGTCTGTTTTTTTTATTGCGGCGTAGAAACCGATAGTTACATTGGGAAATAGATGTTAAAACAAATGCGAATATTGCTGATATTGATTGTGATTATCAATTGTTTTTACAAAAATGTAGCATTAATGTTATGAAAACAATGATAAAAGTAGGGTGATTCAGAGGGGATCGGGAGCGAGATAAACTCCCGATAATCTTAGAAATGAAAAGTTGTCACGGTAAAGCATTACTCTTTGAGTAATTCAGGCCACAGCCGCAAGGTTGTATGGGTTATCTGCATCAGTTTTTCGAACGTTGCGCCTTCACGGGCACTGATCGACATTCCTTGTAAAATACAGTTCAGAAATTCGGCCATTTTCTGCGGATCGCAGTGGGCAGGAATTTCACCATGTTCCTGGCGTTGGCAAAGAAACCGGGCAAGCGTCTGTTCCTGCATAGCGTGGCGGGTTTTAACCGTGTGTGCAATGTCACGGGAGGAGGCAGCAAGCGTTGCGGAGGTATTAATCATAAAACATCCCGCAGGTGTGTCCTTGCTGGTGAAACAGGTGGCTATGGCTGTGAAATAGTCTTCCAGTGCAGACTCAAGACTTTTTTCTTCGCAAAAAAGCTGAGCTTCATGTTTTGCCGCAAAACGGCTGATGTAGCGGTCCAGCACGGCGCGAAATAATCCTTCTTTATTGGTAAATTCCGCATACAGCGTGGGCGCTTTAGCACCGGTTGCTTCCACGAGATCGGAGAGCGATGTCGCTTCATACCCGTGCTGCCAGAAGAGTGTCATGGCCTTATCAAGCGCGGCTTCCCTGTCGAACACTTTTGGTCGGCCACGGCTTTTCTTTGTACAACTCGTTGTTTCAGTTGTCATGGTGCCGTCGTACCTGATTGGGTTTGTTGAATAACCATTATAAAAATATTCGACCACACTCTCCAGCAGATTCACGATAAAAATAATTCATGGCTATTAGCATGAAAGATAAGGCCTTTATGATTTGTATAACGATCATTATAAAAAATTGTTGACGTGTGACCTGGATCACATCTATGATTTACCTATCGATCGTTAAGTTAATCTTTGCGGCGCACATTCATCTGCTAAAGGTCACAATTATGAAAAACGTACAAACACTCCTTCTTGCTACCGTTCTGAGCTCACTTTCATTCGCCAGCTTTGCTGCTGTTGAGGTTCAGGCAACGCCTGCAGACCAACAGAAAGTTGGGACTATTTCTGCTAATGCAGGTACCAACTTAGGTTCTCTGGAAGATCAACTGGCACAGAAAGCGGATGAAATGGGCGCGAAGTCGTTCCGCATTACTTCCGTTACCGGTCCTAACACCCTCCACGGGACTGCGGTTATTTATAAATAAGTTTTAACCCATCGTAATGCCACTGCGATTTAAATAAAAAACCCCGCTGAACAACGTCCAGCGGGGTTTTTTCATGGGTTGTGTTTTACAGTGTCTGCTGAGTAACGTCGTGATGGCGTGTCACGTCGACCGGCATCCCTGAGCGTAGCTCCATCGCATGCTCCATGGCGGTCTGGTCCGTTTGCACTGCATTTTTAAAGTTCTGCATTGACGTATTCAGTACGATCGGCAGTACCTGCGGGTCGTCATCTATATTTTTCGACAGCGGTTGGTGCACTTCAACCAGACGCATACCGTTTGGTTCAACAGACGCTTTAATTGGCGTGTTAATGATATTGACCTTTGTTCCAGGAGTTACCTGGCGGAATAAGGTCTCAATATCGCCATCGCGCAGGCGAATACAACCAGAGCTGACGCGCATACCGATACCAAAATCAGCGTTTGTGCCATGCAGCAGATAAACACCACCGTATGCCGCTAAGCGAATGGCATGGTGGCCCATGGGGTTGTCCGGGCCAGCAGGTACCACAGCCGGTAGGTCGATCCCCTGCGCTTTATAACGTGCGCGAATATTAGTGGTTGGCGTCCAGGTTGGGTTGGCTCGTTTATCTGAAATGGTGGTAACCATTGTTGGTGTCAGTGTGTCTCCGCCCAACTGACCGATGCCAATGGGATACACGGTCACCGAATTTTTACCCGGATGATAGTAATAAAGACGCAGCTCAGCGAGGTTAATCACAATGCCTTCGCGCGGTGCATCCGGCAGCAAGGTCTGCAACGGAATAGTCAGCACACTGCCCGCCCGAGGTACGAAAGGATCAACGCCAGGATTCGCCTGTAGCAGAGCTAAAAAACCAACGTTGTATTTTTTCGCAATAGCTTCCAGTGAACCGCCATTATTTTCGACAACGTGAACGGCGTTTTTACCAACCACCTTGCTTCCGGGAGGAGGTAGCGGCCAGGTATTTGCCTGAGCCGGAAGGGCCAAAACCATGGTTGCGGCGAGCGTAACAAATGTGAACCAGCGAGAGATAGATATATTGTTTAACATCACCATAAATCCATTGTTTTTACGTGGTTATTGTTATGTAAAAGTAAACAGGAATTATGGCGGTTTGCTCTGTCGGGAAGTGCAGGGAAGTGCAAAGAGTTTGTAAATACCGGGTCGGGTGAGCGTTGTACTCACCCGACCCGCCGTTTACGCTACCGCGTTCTCTTCAAGCTGGCGCATAAACTGACGCACCCATTCGATGCGTTTTTTTCGCTCGCTCAGTTCCTGCATGAATTTCAGACGGGTAGGGCCATCCAGACGGAAATGTTGCGGCTGTTTTTGCAATAGTCCAATCAACCAGACCGGGTTGACGTGGTTTTTCTCTGCAAACTCAATCGTGCCACCTTTTTCATTTCCCTCGAGCTTTCTGATGCCCAGTTTCTGTGCCTGCTGGCGTAAACGGGCGACATCCAGCAACGTCCTGGCCGGATCGGGCAGCAGACCGAAACGGTCGATCAGCTCGACCTTGATCTCTTCCAGCTCATTTTCGTTCTTCGCACTGGCGATGCGTTTATAGAACGACAGTCGTGTATTAACATCGGGAATGTAGTCATCCGGTAGCAGCGACGGTACCCGTAATTCCACTTCAGTTTGCTGACTGGTGAGATCTTCCAGCGACGGTTCCCGGCCTTCTTTCAGAGCATCGACAGCGTTTTCCAGTAGTTCCATGTACAGCGAGAAGCCGATGGTTTCCATTGAGCCACTCTGGTCTTCACCCAGCAGTTCACCCGCACCGCGAATTTCGAGGTCGTGAGTTGCCAGCGCAAATCCGGCACCCAGATCTTCCAGCGAGGCGATAGCTTCAAGGCGTTTTTGGGCATCAGTCGTCATTGCTTTCGGATGCGGTGTCAACAGCCAGGCGTAAGCCTGGTGGTGCGAACGCCCGACGCGACCGCGTAACTGGTGTAACTGTGCCAGCCCAAAATGGTCTGCGCGCTCGATAATAATGGTGTTGGCGGTTGGGATGTCGATTCCGGTTTCAATAATGGTGGTGCACACCAGCACGTTAAAGCGCTGGTGATGGAAATCGTTCATCACGCGTTCCAGTTCCCGTTCGCGCATTTGTCCGTGTCCAATGGCAATGCGCGCTTCAGGCACCAGCTCCGCCAGCCGATCGGCAGTTTTCTGGATATTCTCGACATCGTTGAACAAATAATAGACCTGACCACCGCGCAGAACCTCACGCAGGATTGCTTCACGCACCACCAGATTGTCGTACTCACGAACAAAGGTTTTAACCGCCAGGCGACGGGCAGGAGGTGTAGCGATAATCGACAGATCGCGCATGCCGCTCATTGCCATATTGAGGGTTCGCGGGATGGGTGTTGCCGTCAGCGTCAGAATATCTACGTCAGCGCGCATCGCTTTAATGCGCTCTTTATGTCGTACGCCGAACCGGTGCTCTTCATCGACGATAAGCAGGCCCAAATCTTTTAGCTTCACATCACTTTGCAGCAGTTTGTGAGTACCAATCAGGATATCGATTTTCCCCTCAGCGACCTGTTCGAGAATTTGCGCCTGCTCTTTGGCACTGCGGAAACGGGATAGCATCTCAATGCGTACTGGCCAGTTGGCAAAGCGGTCGCGGAAGTTGTCAAAGTGCTGCTGGGCGAGCAGGGTGGTCGGTACCAGCACGGCGACCTGTTTGTGGTTCTCTACGGCAAGGAATGCAGCACGCATCGCCACTTCGGTTTTACCAAAGCCCACATCGCCACAGACCAGTCTGTCCATTGCCAGTGGCTGACACATGTCGCTGAGTACAGCGTTAATGGCCTGGGCCTGATCCGGTGTGGTCTCAAACGGGAAGCTGTCACAGAACAACTGATACTGTTCACGATCATGCTTAAAGGCAAAACCTTCTTTTGCGGCGCGTTGGGCGTAGATATCCAGCAGTTCTGCTGCAACATCGCGAACTTTCTCGGCGGCTTTCTGACGGGCACGCGACCAGGCATCGCCGCCAAGTTTATGCAGTGGCGCATTCTCTTCCGCACCACCGGCGTAGCGGCTAATAAGATGTAACGACGACACCGGCACATACAGTTTAGCGTCATTGGCGTAGGTGAGCATCAGATACTCACCAGTGATACCGCCGGCTTCCAGGGTGGTCATACCGGCATAGCGTCCCACGCCGTGTTCAAGATGCACCACCGGCTGACCTGGGTGCAGTTCAGCGAGGTTACGGATTAATGTGTCCGGGTTGATGGTGCGGCGCGAGTCCTGACGGCGACGCGCCACTCGCTCACCGAGAAGATCGCTTTCGCAGATCAGCGCCAGATTCCGGTTGCTGTCGATGAACCCGTGTTCCGCTGAGCCAATCATCAGATAGCGACCGGCATCGACCGCTTCATCGAGGCGTAAAATACGTTTCGGAGCAATCTTGATGCGGGCGAGAAGGTCGCCAAGCGCTTCACGGCGTCCTTCACTTTCAACCGAGAAAATCACCGGGCCATCAAATGATTCGAGAAATTTACGTAACGCATCCAGTGGTGCTTTTTGCTGCGCTTGTACCGCCAGGTCCGGGAGCTTCTTGAATCCCAGGTTGATATTTGCAGCTTTTTTCGGCAGGCTCTCAGTTTTGAGCTGAACGCGTGGCCAGCGTTTAAGCTCAGAGAACAGCTCATCCACGCGTAACCACAATGATTCCGGCGGTAGAAGAGGGCGCATCGGATCGACGCCCCGGTTTTCGAAGCGCGATAGCGTATCGACCTGAAAGCGTTCTGCGCTGGTCTCTAAATCGCCAGTATTCACCAGCAGCGTATTTGCGGGGAAGTAGCTGAAAAGCGGCGGCAGCGGTTCGCTGAAAAACAGCGGCTGCCAGTATTCGATCCCGGCAGGCAGCGTACCTTTACTGACCTGCTGGTAAATATGCTCCGCGTCGCGTTTAACTTCAAAAGTATCGCGCCACTGGCTACGGAACAGCTCGATGGCCGTTTTATCCGTAGGGAATTCGTGTGCGGGTAATAAGTTAATAGCGTCGACTTCTTCCAGTGTGCGTTGAGTATCTGTATCAAACAGACGCAAACTGTCAATTTCATCATCAAAGAAATCAAGGCGGTAAGGCAGTTCACTGCCCATCGGAAACAGGTCCAGTAACGCGCCGCGTGTGGCATATTCGCCGTGTTCCATGACCTGGTCAACGTGGCGATAACCGGCGCTGTCCAGTTGCTCACGCAGGGCATCGCGCGACAGGCGTTGGCCTTTTTTCATCACCAGTGCATGACCGTGCAGATAGCTGTGTGGGCACACGCGCTGCATCAGAGTGTTTACCGGCACAATCAGTACACCGCGCTGCATGGAAGGCAGTTGATACAATGTAGAGAGCCGTGAGGAGATGATTTCCTGATGAGGGGAAAAACTGTCGTATGGGAGTGTTTCCCAGTCTGCAAGGTTCATCACCATCTGGTCGGTGAACTGACGAATTTCATCATGCAGGCGCAGGGCATTTTGCATGTCCGGCGCGATGAGCACCACCGGACCAGCGTGGTGCTCGGCGATTTCTGCCACCAGCGTAGCGCAGGCGGCACCGGTAAGTTCACCTAACTGGCGCTGATCGCCAGCTTTCGCTGGGAGCGTATAACGATGTTGTTCAGGCATAACGGTTGTCAGGATCTCGTTTAGATATACGTCTGATAAGCAATGTTCTTTATTATCCGTGATCGTTTCTCATAAGCAAATTGAATCGCCCCCAAATGGGGGCAAAAAACGGTGAGGTTAGCGGGTGACGGTCGCCAAAGTCGGCGGGGAAAAAAGCAGATCGGCCACGGCTTTCTGCGAAAACTTTCGCACTATAAGTCCGGCGAGGGTGCACAATAACAAACTGGCAAACGGATAAATGAGTAACACAGCCAGTTCCACTTTTGCAGGCCATGCGGCGTGATTCAGTTTGGGGATTAGCGTTAAGCTGAATGCCTCGACCAGGATACGGTGCGTGGTGTAGATAGCGATGGTGTTCGCGCCAATCACACTTAATAGACTGTTGGCCCGCATGCCAAAGCGCTGCTCGAACTGATAAAACATTTTCATAATAAGCACAATGGAGAGTAGTGAAAGTAGCAGCGAAACATTTGCCAGCCAGGCCATGACGGACAGTAAGGCGGTAAATGTAAATATCAGAGCGTGGCGGCCCAGGGGAACTTCTTTAATCCACGCCATCAGCGTTGCGCCAGACCAGGCACCGAGGCCGTAATACGGCAGATTGCGTAATACGCTGTTCATTCCCCACCACGGCGTTGGGAAGAAGTTTATCGCTATACTGAGCAACATCAACAGCGGCAGCAGCGGAAATGCCCAGCGGTTGAAAGTTTTACACAGGATAAAGTAGACCACCAGTGCGTACAGATACCACAGGCTGGTGCTGGCAGTAAGCATGCCACGCGTAAAGTCACGCGCGGAATCGGCATAAGCGGCATTGGCTGCATGGGCCAGGTCGCGTTCCGGGGCCAGCCAGCCATTGAGCGTCGTTAATGCCAGCCATTGCACTATTCCCCACAGTACCAGTACCCAGACAATATTCCAGATCCGCTTATCCACACAGGTGGTCCAGGAGACGCTGTCGATATAACGACGAATGAGATAACCCGAAATAAAGAAAAATACTGGCATCCGAAACGGTGCCAGATACAGGTTGAGGTAAATCCAGCTTTTGGCCAGCATTTCTGCAAGAGGATGCTGAAAAGTGGTGAGATGAGGGTAAAAGGTAATAACTGAGTGGTAAATAACCACCAGACATATACATAACCCTTTGATTTGATTAATCCATAATTCTTTTTGATTCATTGCGACAGCGTATCCATATTGAGTGAGATAGTCTGTCATCCTGCGGATACCGGGGAACGCTGTAATGCGTAACCGTCTGCTTTTTATTTTTTTCAGATTAAGATCAGGGACAAAGAACGATGCGAGGAGAGATAACTATAGTGAATTGATTTGTTTATGCTTTTCAGATTAAAGCTGACGAACACTTACGGTTCAGTCATTTACCCATTCCGCTTTCGCTTATATACTCGTGGCTTTGCTACAGCAACCAGACGGATTTCATGTATCAACCTGTCGCTCTATTCATCGGCCTGCGTTATATGCGTGGGCGTGCAGCTGATCGCTTCGGTCGCTTCGTTTCCTGGCTCTCAACCATAGGCATTACTCTCGGGGTAATGGCACTGGTCACGGTATTGTCGGTAATGAACGGTTTCGAGCGCGAGCTGCAAAATAACATTCTTGGTCTGATGCCTCAGGCCATTCTCTCTTCTGAACAGGGCTCCGTTAACCCGCAACAACTGTCTGAAAAAGCCGTGGTATTGAATGGCGTCAATCGTGTTGCACCGCTGACGACGGGAGATGTCGTCCTGCAAAGTGCGCGCAGCGTTGCTGTTGGCGTTATGCTGGGCATCGACCCGGCGCAAAAAGATCCGCTGACGCCGTATCTGGTCAATGTGAAGCAAACAGATCTCGCACCGGGCAAGTATAATGTCATCCTCGGTGAACAGCTTGCCGGGCAGTTGGGCGTGAACCGGGGTGATCAAATCCGCGTTATGGTGCCGTCAGCCAGCCAGTTCACGCCAATGGGACGTCTGCCAAGTCAGCGTTTGTTCAATGTGATTGGCACTTTTGCCGCCAACAGCGAAGTCGATGGCTACCAGATGCTGACCAATATCCAGGACGCATCACGTCTGATGCGCTATCCAGCGGGCAATATCACAGGCTGGCGTCTGTGGCTGAACGAGCCATTGAAGGTCGATACACTGAGTCAGCAAACGCTGCCGCAGGGGACTAAGTGGCAGGACTGGCGTGAGCGCAAAGGCGAGCTGTTCCAGGCTGTGCGGATGGAAAAAAACATGATGGGACTGCTGTTGAGCCTGATCGTGGCTGTCGCGGCGTTCAATATTATTACTTCGCTGGGCCTGATGGTGATGGAGAAGCAAGGGGAAGTGGCAATTTTACAAACCCAGGGGCTAACGCCGCGACAAATAATGATGGTGTTTATGGTTCAGGGGGCCAGCGCAGGTATTATTGGCGCGCTGCTGGGCGCTGTGCTGGGAGCGTTGCTTGCCAGCCAGTTGAATAACCTGATGCCAATTATCGGGACGCTCCTGGATGGCGCAGCGTTGCCGGTCGCTATTGAACCACTACAGGTTATCGTCATTGCGCTGGTGGCAATGGCCATCGCGCTGCTGTCTACGCTTTATCCTTCCTGGCGCGCTGCCGCCACTCAACCCGCTGAGGCTTTACGTTATGAATAAGATCCTGTTGCAATGCGACAACCTGTGCAAACGCTATCAGGAAGGCTCCGTACAAACTGATGTGTTGCACGATGTCAGTTTTTGCGTCGGCGAGGGTGAAATGATGGCGATTGTCGGCAGCTCAGGCTCCGGCAAAAGTACCTTGCTGCATCTGCTGGGTGGCTTGGATACGCCGACGTCAGGCGATGTGATTTTTAGCGGCCAGCCAATGAGCAAACTTTCGTCTGCGGCAAAAGCGGAGTTACGTAATCAGAAGCTCGGTTTTATTTACCAGTTCCACCATCTGTTACCGGATTTTACCGCGCTGGAAAACGTGGCGATGCCTTTGTTAATCGGTAAGAAAAAACCGGCTGAAATTACCGAGCGTGCGCGCGATATGCTGAAAGCGGTTGGGCTGGATCACCGTGCCAGCCACCGTCCTTCTGAACTTTCGGGCGGCGAGCGCCAGCGTGTGGCTATTGCTCGCGCATTGGTGAATAACCCGCGTCTGGTCCTCGCGGATGAGCCGACGGGTAACCTTGATGCGCGCAACGCGGACAGTATTTTCGAGCTTCTGGGAGAACTGAATCGTTCTCAGGGCACGGCATTTCTGGTGGTGACGCACGATCTGCAACTGGCGAAGCGAATGAGTCGTCAGCTTGAAATGCGCGATGGTCGTCTGACGGCTGAACTGAGCCTGATGGGAGCAGAGTAATGGCTTCGCCTTTATCGTTATTGATTGGGCTGCGCTTTAGCCGTGGTCGGCGGCGCGGTGGCATGGTCTCGCTGATTTCCGTTATTTCTACCATTGGTATCGCATTAGGTGTAGCGGTATTGATCGTTGGTTTGAGCGCCATGAACGGCTTTGAGCGCGAGCTGAATAACCGCATTCTGGCGGTTGTTCCGCACGGTGAGATTGAAGCGGTTAATCAGCCCTGGAACAACTGGCAGGAAGCACTGGACAACGTGCAGAAAGTGCCGGGTATTGCGGCAGCAGCACCCTACATCAACTTTACCGGACTGGTGGAGAGTGGGGCGAATTTACGCGCCGTACAAGTGAAAGGTGTTGATCCCAAACAGGAACAGCGTCTGAGTGCGCTGCCTTCGTTTGTGCAAAACCACGCCTGGGACAATTTCAAAGCCGGTGAGCAACAGGTCATTATTGGCAAAGGTATTGCCGATGCGTTGAAGGTGAAACAGGGTGACTGGGTGTCGATTATGATCCCTAACGCCAGTGCCGATCACAAGTTACAGCAACCTAAGCGCGTGCGATTACATGTCACAGGCATTCTGCAACTGAGTGGTCAGCTCGATCACAGCTTCGCTATGATCCCAATGGAAGATGCGCAGCAGTATCTGGATATGGGATCCAGCGTTTCCGGGATCGCCCTCAAGGTTAACGATGTCTTTAATGCCAATAAACTGGTCAGAGATGCCGGTGAAGTAACCAATAACTATGTCTACATTAAGAGTTGGATTGGCACCTACGGCTATATGTATCGCGACATACAGATGATCCGCGCCATTATGTATCTGGCAATGGTTCTGGTGATAGGCGTCGCCTGTTTTAATATCGTTTCGACGTTAGTGATGGCGGTAAAAGACAAGAGTGGCGATATTGCGGTATTAAGAACGCTGGGCGCTAAAGATGGATTGATTCGCGCCATTTTTGTCTGGTATGGATTGCTGGCGGGTCTGTTTGGTAGCCTGACAGGCGTCGTTATCGGGGTTGTTGTCTCGCTGCAGCTGACGCCGATTATTAACGGGATTGAAGCAATTATCGGTCATCAGTTCCTCTCTGGTGATATCTATTTTATTGACTTCCTGCCATCCGAATTACACTGGCTGGATGTTATTTACGTGCTGGTTACAGCATTATTGCTGAGTCTTTTAGCGAGTTGGTATCCGGCGCGGCGCGCCAGTAATATTGATCCTGCGAGAGTACTTAGCGGCCAGTAAAAATAATAAGGAGCGGTGATGTATTACGGATTTGACATCGGCGGGACTAAAATTGCGCTAGGCGTGTTTGATAACCAACGTCGTTTGCAGTGGGAAATTCGTGTCCCTACGCCACGCGACAGCTATGAGGCTTTCCTGGATGCAGTTTGTAATCTGGTGACGGAAGCCGATCAGCGATTTGGTGTCAAAGGTTCGGTGGGTATTGGTATCCCCGGTATGCCGGAAACTGAAGACGGTACGCTGTACGCGGCTAACGTTCCTGCCGCCAGCGGCAAACCACTCCGCGCCGACCTCAGTGCTCGGCTGGATCGTGATGTTCGCCTGGATAATGATGCCAACTGTTTTGCACTCTCCGAAGCCTGGGACGATGAGTTCACCCAGTATCCCTTAGTGATGGGATTAATCCTCGGCACGGGCGTTGGTGGAGGCCTGATCCTTAATGGGAAATCCATCACCGGACGCAGTTATATCACCGGTGAGTTCGGTCATATCCGTTTACCAGTAGATGCGCTGACGCTGATGGGGTTTGACTTCCCGTTGCGTCGCTGTGGTTGTGGTCAACTGGGATGTATCGAGAGCTATCTATCCGGTGGCGGATTTGCGTGGCTGTATCAGCATTACTACCATCAATCGCTGGATGCCCGCGAAATTATCTCGCTCTGGGAGCAGGGTGATGAGCATGCGCGCGCGCACGTCGAACGCTATCTGGATTTGCTGGCGGTTTGCCTGGGGAATATCCTGACTATCGTCGATCCTGATTTAGTGGTGATTGGTGGTGGTTTGTCGAATTTTACCGCGATAACAACGCAACTGGCAGACCGACTGCCACGCCATCTGCTGCCGGTTGCCCGTGTGCCACGTATTGAACGGGCACGACACGGTGATGCGGGTGGGATGCGCGGGGCCGCTTTCCTACATCTTACCGATTAATACAAAGAGGTTGTTATGCTGTCGCGTCGGGGTCATCGGTTAAGCCGTTTTCGTAAAAATAAACGCCATATGCGCGATCGCCTGCGTCAACGGATCTTTTTCAGAGACGGAGTGGTGCCTGAATTGATGGAAAAACCAAGAGTATTAGTCCTGACGGGAGCGGGGATTTCTGCCGAGTCAGGTATTCGTACCTTCCGCGCTGCGGATGGCCTTTGGGAAGAACATCGGGTTGAGGATGTTGCGACCCCGGAAGGATTTAGTCGTAATCCAGGGCTTGTTCAGTCGTTTTATAACGCTCGCCGCCAACAACTTCAGCAGCCCGAGATCCAACCAAATGCTGCGCATATCGCGCTGGCGAAACTCGAAGAAGAGCTTGGCGACCGTTTTTTGCTGGTGACGCAGAACATCGATAATCTGCATGAACGTGCGGGTAGCCGGAATGTTATCCATATGCATGGCGAGCTGCTCAAGGTACGCTGTTCGCAAAGCGGGCAGATTTTAGACTGGACGGAGGATGTCACTCCGGAAGATAAATGTCATTGCTGCCAGTTTCCGGCACAGCTTCGCCCACATGTCGTGTGGTTTGGTGAAATGCCTCTGGGTATGGATGAAATCTATATGGCGCTGGCAATGGCGGATGTTTTCATTGCCATTGGCACATCGGGCCATGTCTATCCGGCTGCGGGTTTTGTGCACGAAGCCCGACTGCATGGGGCTCATACGGTGGAGTTAAATCTTGAACCGAGCCAGGTGGGAAGCGAGTTTGAAGAGAAGTATTACGGTCCGGCAAGTCAGGTAGTACCTGAGTTTGTTGAGAAGTTACTGAAAGGACTGTAAGCGTCTTTTGTGCCAAAGCCCTTACCGGCAACGTTCTTTAAGCCTGTACAAGCTGGCGACTCTCGCGCAGGGCCGCCAGAATCAAAAATCCTGTAATGTAAAAACAACAGATCAGTGCCAACACGCTCAGCCATATGGGCAGCCGGGTAATATAAACCAGGCTGCACGAGATAATCACTAAAATAATCCCGGTGTACATAGGGTGCGCAATCCAGGCAAAAATGCCGCGTGTAACTCGTTTAGCGTTGGGTAAATAATATCCTGTCCAGGTGTGGCTGCCGCCAAGATCCCATTTCCCCTTGATAACCAGCGCGTTACCGATGATCGCTATCGCCAGGTACCCCCAGTCCGCTGGATTAATCAGATGATCAAAAAACAGACTGTAACCAAAAGCCAGAATCGGTAGTAAAAAGGTCAGGCGCAATAGTCGGGTTGCTGCTATCGGCAGCAAAGGACGAGCGCCAGCCGGTTGAGGGCGAGGGAGAATAAAAAGAGTGAAAACAATCAGGTTAGCCAGCTCAAGTAGCATCCATAGCGTTGCCATTGGGAGCCTCACAGCAGAGTCGGAATAGAGTAAGCGTAGCTGGTGGCGGGGGTAAATAAATCAGTCGAAAGACGTAATCAACTTCGGGAATTGCAGCTAGCAACCCGGCGTTGCCATGTTTCGCCGGGTTGCAAGAGTATTAGCGTCCTGCTTTCAGCTTCTGATAATACTCTTCATAAATAGCGCTGGCTGAACCGACATCGTTTTGCCATTCGCCTTTGCTGATAGTTTCCGCGTCAGGGTAGAGCGTTTTATCATTCGCCACGGCCGGGCTTAGCAACTTACGCGCCGCCAGGTTAGGTGTCGGATAACCAATGGTTTCTGCTACTTCTTTCGCCACGTCCGGGCGCAGCAGGAAATTAATCAGTTTCAGCGCACCTTCTTTATTTTTGGCGTTCGCCGGAATAGACAAGCTGTCCATCCAGAAAATACCTCCTTCTTTCGGCCACACGACTTCCAGTGGTGTGCCAGCCTGACGCGCGACAAATGCGGATCCGTTCCACACCATGCCCAGGTTCACTTCACCTTCCATATAGGGGTTCGCCGGGTTATCGGAGTTAAATGCGGCTACGTTGGGCATTAGCTTTTTCAACTCGTTATAGGCGGCTTCAATCTCTTTCGGATCGGTGGTATTGCCGGAATAGCCCAGTTTACGTAGTGCCATCTGGAATACTTCACGGGCATCATCAGTTAACAGCAGACTGCCTTTGTATTCAGGTTTCCACAGGTCTGCCCAGCTGGTTACGGTTTTCGGATCAATGGCATCACTATTGACGCCAATCGCCGTTGCCCCCCAGATGTACGGAATTGAGAAGTCATTGTTCGGGTCAAACGGCTTGTTGAGCATTTCCGGATCGAGGTTGTTGAAGTTGGTTAACTTCGACTTGTCAATTTTCTGGATCATGCCCTCTTTGCGCATCTTATCCACGTAATAGGTGGAAGGTACCACCAGGTCGTAGGCGCCTTCTTTATAGGTTTTGAGCTTGGCATACATGGTTTCATTCGACTCGTAGGTTGAATAAATAACCTTAATACCAGTCTCTTTTGTAAACTGTTCCAGCAGTCCTGGTGGAACGTACTCGGTCCAGTTATAGAAATAGAGTGTATTGCTATCGGAAGCTGTGGCAGTGTTCATGCCCAGTGCCAGAGCACCCGCCGCGAGCAGGTGGCGTGACCATTTTTTCATTTAACGTCCCCTGAGTATCGGCCTTAGCGGCCCTTGGTTTTATCACGTGCAATAAGCTGGCTGGCGATAACCATAACCAGCGACAGAACCAACAAAATGGTAGCCAGCGCGTTAACTTCCGGTGAAACGCCTACTTTAACCATTGAGTAGATTTTTAGTGGCAGAATTTCATAGCCAGGTCCGGTAACGAATGATGAGACAACGACATCATCCATCGACAGGGTAAAGCTCAGTAACCAGCCTGCAGCTACCGCAGGCATGGCCAGTGGTAGAATAATTTTGCGCAAAATAGTCACTTCACTGGCCCCCAGATCCTTCGCTGCCTCAAGCATACGCACGTCAAATCCTTTCAGGCGCGAGTAAACTGTCACTACCACAAAAGGCAGGCAGAAGGTGATATGCGAGAACAGCAGTGACCAGAAGCCGAGTTGGATCCCGATCAGCATAAACAGCACCAGCAGCGAAATCGCCATTACGATATCTGGTGACATCATCACCACAAACAGCATGCCGCTGACAAACGGTTTGCCGCGAAAACGATAGCGATAAAGTGCAACTGCCGTCAGTGAACCAATCAGGGTCGCAAATGTTGCAGATAACACGGCCATGGTCAGTGAATGCTGCGCTGCCTGCAACAGGCTGTCATTATTCATCAACAGGCCATACCATTTGGTGGTAAAACCTTGCCAGTTGATGCCAAAGCGCGAGCTGTTGAAAGAGTTCACAATCAAAATAATGATTGGAATGTACAGATACGCGTAGATTGCGGTCATAAAACCGCCGCGAAGCAGTCGACCGATCATTCGAGTTCCACCTTCTTGTTCAGCAGGCGGGAAGCACGCCAGTATATCAATAGCATCAGCCCCATCACGATGGTCAGAGTAATGCTGGTAGCTGCACCAAATGGCCAGTCGCGGATATTCAGGAACTGAACTTTAATCACGTTACCAATTAACAGGTTTTTCGCACCGCCCATCAGATCGGAAACGTAAAACAGTCCCATCGCGGGCAGCATAACCAGCAGACAACCAGCGATAATCCCCGGCATGGTCAGCGGAATAATGATGCGGGTAAAGGTCTGAAATTTGCTTGCTCCCAGATCGCGTGCCGCTTCCAGTAGTGGCTTGTCCAGCTTCTCGATGCTGGAGTAGAGCGGCATCACCATAAACGGCAGCAGGATGTAAACCAGACCGATAATTACTGCACTGGGGGTAAACATGATGCGAATTGGCGTGTCAATCACACCGAGCCATAGAAGAAACTCGTTGAGATAGCCTTTGGTGCTGAGAAAAATTTTGAGTCCATAGATGCGAATTAACGAGTTGGTCCAGAATGGAACAATCAGCAGGAACAGTAGCAGTGGACGAACTTTTTCTGGCAGCTTTACTAAAAACCAGGCAAAAGGATAGCCGAGCACAAGACAAGCAAGTGTGGCAATTAGCGCCATATTGAGGGAGTGAACCAGTACCTCAAAATAGAGCGGATCGAGTAGACGAGCGTAGTTTTCCAGCGTAAAGACCATTTTGACGAAATTTGCATCGTCGCGGGTCAAAAAGCTGGTGCCAATGATCATCAGGTTGGGCAGAAAGACAAATAACACAAGCCAACCGACAATGGTGACGATCACCACACTCTGGAATTTACTTGTGTTCTTCATCAGCCAGTACGACCTCCCAGCTTTCTACCCAGTTAATGGCCATTTTCTGGTCGAGAGAGTGATCGAAGTCAGGGTCGTCTTCATTGAAGAATTCACTGACCATCACCATCTTGCCATTTTCCAGTTCGACAACTGACTCCAGCGTCATGCCTTTGTAGTTGCGCTCGCGCACGTAGCCGATAAGTCCTTCGATATGATTATCATCATTGATCTCATCAACGCGCAAATCTTCCGGACGCAGCAGGACGTTTAATTTCTGTCCTGGAACAACCGCGAAATTCACATAAATGTTGCACTCGCGACCTTCAACGTTAGCGCGAACGCGCTGTTCGTCCAGACGTTCAATAACGGTCGCATTAAACATATTGATCTCACCGATGAATCCGGCAACGAACAGATTTTTTGGCTCTTCGTAGATTTCACGCGGCGTACCGTCCTGTTCAATACGGCCATCACGCATCACTACGATGCGGTCTGACATCGTCAGAGCTTCTTCCTGGTCGTGAGTGACAAAAACAAAAGTAATGCCGAGCTTACGTTGCAGTGCTTTCAGTTCGTTCTGCATCTGCTTGCGCAGTTTGTAGTCCAGCGCAGAGAGTGATTCATCCAACAACAGCAAACGAGGTTTGTTGACTACCGCACGGGCAATCGCCACACGCTGTTGCTGCCCACCGGAGAGTTGATGTGGTTTGCGCTGGGCAAACTCTTCCAGTTGCACCATACGTAAGGCTTCGGTGACGCGAGGAGGAATGTCAGCTGCGGGGGTCTTCTGCATGCGTAAACCGAAAGCCACATTTTCGAAAACGGTCATGTGGGGGAATAACGCATAGCTTTGGAATACGGTGTTCACGTAGCGGTTTTCCGCAGGAACGTGAGTGATGTCCTGGTTGTCCAGCATGATATGACCGGAATCAACCGTTTCCAGACCCGCAATCAGGCGAAGAACGGTCGTTTTACCGCAGCCAGAGGGGCCAAGCAGCGTGAGGAATTCGCCATTGTTGATGGTCAAATCAAGGTTAGAAATCACCTCTTTACCATCGAAACTTTTGCGAATTCCCGCTAATTGCACCAGTGGAGAAAGCGAACGCGGTTGTTTATTCAATTTTTTACTCTGTCCCATGTAAACGCAACGGATTTCTGACCATTGCGGGGTTTGTGGTTGACCACCTTGATGTCTCTTAATGAGGGCCGTTATTCTACGGCAAACCATTGTAATCGCCAATCCTTGTTGCGAATTACTGACTTAGCTTTATATTCAGAAGGATGTCATGGCGAAATATTCTCATTTGCGGGGATAAAAGTGACCTGACGCAATATTTGTCTTTTGTTGCTTATTGATAATGTTGTCACAAAAAGTGAGGGTGACTGCATGGATAAACTACTTGAGCGTTTTTTACACTACGTGTCGCTGGACACCCAATCAAAATCGGGCGTGCGGCAGGTTCCCAGCACCGAAGGACAGTGGAAGTTATTGCAGTTGCTTAAGCAGCAACTCGAAGAGATGGGGCTGATTAACGTTGCATTGAGCGACAAGGGAACGTTGATGGCAACGTTGCCCGCTAACGTGGCAGGTAATATTCCCGCTATCGGTTTCATTTCTCATGTGGATACCTCACCGGATTTCAGTGGCAAAAACGTCAATCCGCAAATCGTTGAAAACTACCGTGGCGGCGATATTGCGCTAGGTATTGGTGATGAGGTTCTGTCGCCGGTGATGTTCCCGGTGCTGCATCAACTTCTTGGGCAGACGTTGATTACCACAGACGGCAAAACGTTACTGGGAGCTGATGACAAAGCGGGCGTGGCAGAAATCATGACCGCGCTGGCCGTACTGATACAGAAAAACATTCCGCATGGTGATATTCGCGTGGCCTTTACGCCTGACGAAGAGGTTGGCAAAGGGGCAAAGCATTTTGATGTTGCAGCCTTTGATGCGAAATGGGCTTATACCGTTGACGGTGGTGGCGTGGGTGAGCTGGAGTTTGAAAACTTCAATGCGGCATCGGTCAATATCAAGATCGTCGGCAATAATGTGCATCCTGGCACGGCAAAAGGGGTAATGGTGAATGCGCTGTCGTTGGCAGCCCGCATTCATGCTGAAGTTCCAGCCGATGAAAGCCCGGAAACCACTGAGGGTTATGAAGGTTTTTATCACCTGGCAAGCATGAAAGGTACGGTTGATCGGGCGGATATGCACTACATCATCCGTGATTTCGACCGCAAACAGTTTGAAGCACGTAAACGTAAAATTATGGATATCGCCAAAAAAGTCGGCAAGGGGTTACACCCGGATTGCTATATTGAACTGGTGATAGAAGACAGTTACTACAATATGCGCGAAAAAGTCGTTGAACATCCACATGTCCTGGATATTGCACAGCAGGCGATGCGTGATTGTGATATTCAGCCGGTGTTGAAACCCATTCGTGGCGGCACCGACGGCGCGCAGCTGTCGTTTATGGGATTACCATGTCCGAATTTGTTTACTGGCGGCTACAACTATCATGGTAAGCATGAGTTTGTGACGCTGGAGGGAATGGAAAAAGCAGTGCAGGTGATCGTGCGTATTGCGGAATTGACCGCAAAACAGAAGTAAGTTTATCTGTAGATGCCGGATGACGGCTGACGCCTCATCCGGCATGACGACAACAATTATCCTTCGAAGAACCAGTACCCGCTGTTTACCAGTGCGGCAAGCATTGCAAGGAAAGAGGGATCTTCCAGCGCATCATCGAAGTTTTCGGCTGTCAGCACAATATGGTTGGCCAGCGCCTCAAGGGCAGGTCGATGCGGAGAGTCAATTTTTTCACCGTTAGCGTAGACATCATCACCTACACGTAATACGCGCAATCCACCGAGACGCACCAGCACATCACCCTGTTTCAGGGCATCATAGATTTCGTCTGGCTGATAAGGCGGCTCTGGTGGGGCGATATCCAGCTCGTGACGAGACTGGGAAATAAACTCGCCAAACCACTGTTTAAAATGTTCAGGCTGGTTAATCAGCCCAAGCATCATTTCGCGCAGTTTGTCCATTTCCTGCGGCAGAACATCCGCCGGATGATCACGGGCTGGCAGATCCGGGTCGCTGTAGTAAGTGCTACCCAGCTCGCGTTGCAGAACGTAATCAGCAAATCCGCTGATAAGCTCCCGGGTATTGGGCGCGCGAAAACCTACCGAATAATTCATCGCGTTTTCCAGCGCATAACCTTCGTGCGGGAATCCTGGTGGAATATACAGAATATCGCCAGGCTCCAGCTCTTCATCAATAATGGCTTCAAACGGGTCGACCTGTAGCAGGTCCGGGTGCGGACAATGTTGCTTGAGCTGGAGTTTTTCACCCACACGCCAGCGACGGCGACCGGTACCCTGAATAATAAATACATCATACTGATCCAGGTGCGGGCCCACGCCGCCACCAGGTACCGAAAAGGAGATCATCAGATCGTCGATACGCCAGTCCGGTAACTCCCGGAAAGGGCGCATTAGCGCAGCGGTGGGTTCGTGCCAGTGATTGACAGCCTGCACCAGTAGCGACCAGTTGTTTTCGCCAAGGTGGTCATAGCTCTCAAAAGGACCGTGGCTAACCTGCCATTTACCATCCTGATGGCTGACAAGTCGACTGTCTACTTCGCTTTCCATTGCCAGGCCAGCCAGTTCGTCAGGGGAGAGCGGATCAATAAAATTGTTAAAACCACGCTTTAAGACCACAGGGCGCTTTTGCCAGTGGCGTTCAAGAAAATCGGGCCAGTTGAGGTTTAATTGGTATTCCATAATGAGCATCCGCAGGCTGTTAGTTGCTCCGATTATAACGGATGCTTAACCAGATAAGTGATGTCTGCACATAAATATTACAAACAGCTACTCGTCGTTTTGCCCCGGATGCTGACGGCCAAAAATAACTTCCATTCGTGCACCGCCTAACAGGCTGTCTCCGGCGATAATTTGTCCGTCATATTGTTCGGTAATTTCACGGGCTACCGCCAACCCCACGCCCTGACCTGGTCGTAACGTATCAACACGCTGACCGCGATCAAATACGATTTCACGCTTGCTTTGTGGTATTCCTGGACCGTCGTCTTCAACCAGAATATGCAGGCGGTCTTCCGACAGTTGCGCTGAAATTTCGACGAACTCCAGGCAGTATTTACAGGCGTTATCCAGGACGTTACCCATCACTTCGACAAAATCATTCTGCTCGCCAACAAAGCTGATTTCGGGTGAGATATCGAGACTGATATTGACGCCTTTGCGCTGATACACCTTATTGAGGGCGGATGTCAGTTTATCCAGTAAAGGGGCAACAGGGTGCAGTTCGCGGCTGAGGAGAGCGCTACTGCCTCGCATACTGGCGCGATGCAGGTAATAGCCAATTTGCTGAGAAATACGGCTGATCTGTTCCAGCATAAGGGGTTCCGCATCACTCATGCTCATCTTTTCACTGCGCATAGAGCGCAATGTACTTTGCAATACGGCCAGCGGTGTTTTCAGACTATGCGTGAGGTCGGTTAAGGTAGTGCGGTACTTATCGTAACGTTCACGTTCGCTTTTCAGCAACCGATTGAGGTTGCGTACCAGACTGGTAAGCTCGCGCGTGGTTGCGGGGTTAAGCATCTCACGATGGTGCTCTTCGAGTTCACGGACCTCGCGGGCCAGTGATTCAATGGGACGTAAGCTCCACCAGGCGGCGACCCATAATAGCGGTATGACTAATAACAGGTTGGCTACCAGTACGTAGATAAACCAACTCCAGACCATATACGAGCGCTTCAGCTCAATAGGGATGGTATCGACAACGACAATAGTAAGCTGGGGCATTCTGGCCGTGGCAGGGTAAACGTTTACTGCGACGGAGTGGGTCATTTCGGCGTCGTCGTCATCTTCCCGGACTTCTTTAAGCTGCTGCTGTGCTGAATGATCCTCGCTGAGTAACGTGCTTGTCGCATTGACGTTGGCTTCAATCTCATGGAAGCCATTGGTTTTTAACCAGTCCGGACGAATGCTTTGTATCAGCCAGGGGACATCGCGTTGCGCCCATAGCAACTTGCCATTTTCATTATAAATCAGCGACATTGTGGGGCTTTGCATATCGAGATTTTCAGGCAGTTCGACGTTTATCTTACCGTTTTCCCATTTCGCAAGGGTGTAGAACAGATTACTTTCACCGCGCAACAGGCGGAAGGTTGTCTTATCAAAGCTCAGGCTGTAACCAACTAAAGCGACCATGCCATAGGCCAGAGAGAGCACCAGTACCACGCCTGCAGTAGCCAGCAAAAAGCGTACACGCAGCGATAGCGGGAAAAAATGTCGCAAGAATTTATTCATTAGCGCAGTTCGAAAAGGTATCCCTGACCACGTACGGTGGTGATCACTTCATTCGGATATTGAGCCTGAATTTTTTTGCGCAGACGTCCCATCAGAACATCGATGGTGTGGCTCTCGCGCAGCTCGGCATCCGGATAAAGCTGCAACATCAGCGAATCTTTACTGACCACTTTGCCGTTATTACGGATCAGCGTTTCCATAATGGTGTATTCGAAAGCTGTGAGCTTAATGACTTCGTCATTGACAGACAATTCACGACGTGAGAGATCAACCTGAAAAGGCGGAAGGGAGATAATTTGTGACGCCAGACCGCTGTTGCGGCGCATCAACGCCTGCATTCGCGCCATTACCTCTTCAATGTGAAATGGCTTGGTCACATAGTCGTCAGCGCCTGCGCTGAGCACTTCCACTTTGTCCTGCCAGCCTTCCCGGGCGGTTAATACGAGAATGGGAAGGGAGACTTCACTGCTGCGCCAGCGGCGGATCAGCGACAAGCCATCTTCATCAGGAAGTCCTAAATCGACGATCGCAATATCTGGCAGGTGTTCGTTAAGATAATAGTCTGCTTCCTTTGCATCCTCTGCGTCATCAACCTGGTGGCCTAAATCCTGTAACTGAACTTTCAGGTGGTGACGTAATAATGCATTATCCTCAACAACCAGTACGCGCATCATCGTTGCTCCATTAATTAACGGTATGAATAGTTTAACGCTGATTATGGTGCTGTGGGGATAAACATTTAATAAACCAGAAGGGATGTGAAGCGCCGGATGGCGGCAGGGAAAGCTTATCCGGCATCCGGGGGAGGCAGACAGGCCGGATAAACATAAGCGTCATCCGGCGCAGGAGAGATTATTTCAGCTCATCAACCATGGTGATAGCTCGACCAATATAGTTGGCAGGCGTCATCGCTTTCAGACGAGTTTTCTCTTCTTCTGGGAGTGCCAGACCATCAATAAACTGTTTCATGCCTTCGGCGTCAACACGCTTGCCTCGGGTCAATTCTTTCAGTTTTTCGTATGGTTTTTCAATACCGTAGCGGCGCATTACGGTCTGAATTGGCTCTGCCAGTACTTCCCAGTTATGATCCAGTTCGTCCAGCAGGTGGTCACGGTTCACTTCGAGTTTACTCACACCCTTCAGCGTGGACTGATAAGCGATGAGCGCATAGCCAATACCCACACCCAGATTACGCAGGACGGTTGAGTCCGTCAGGTCACGCTGCCAGCGGGAAACCGGCAGTTTGCTGGCCAGATGCTGTAGCACCGCATTAGACAGGCCCAGATTTCCTTCGGAGTTTTCGAAGTCGATTGGGTTAACCTTGTGTGGCATGGTGGATGAACCAATTTCGCCAGCGATGGTTTTCTGTTTGAAGTGGTTCAGCGCGACATAGCCCCAGACGTCACGATCAAAATCGATCAGGATGGTGTTAAAACGCGCCACGCAATCGAACAGTTCGGCAATGTAGTCGTGCGGTTCAATCTGTGTGGTATACGGGTTCCACTGAATGCCCAGAGAGGTGACAAATTCTTCACTGAACTGATGCCAGTCAACTTCCGGGTAGGCGGCGATGTGGGCGTTATAGTTGCCGACTGCACCGTTGATTTTACCGAGAATTTCCACCTGATTTAACTGGCGATACTGGCGTTCCATACGGTAGACCACGTTAGCCATTTCTTTGCCCAGCGTAGATGGTGTGGCGGGCTGACCGTGGGTACGGGAGAGCAGGGGAATGTCGCGATACTGCACTGCGAGATCTTTCACTGCGTCGATAAGTTTGCGCCAGTAAGGCAGGATCACTTCGTCGCGAGCGGTTTTTAGCATCAGCGCATGAGACAGGTTATTGATGTCTTCAGAAGTACAGGCGAAGTGGATAAATTCGGCAACTGCGTGCAGTTCCGGGATATCAGCCACTTTTTCTTTCAGGAAATACTCAACTGCCTTCACATCGTGATTGGTCGTACGCTCAATGGTTTTGATACGCGCAGCATCTTCTTCATTGAAGTTAGCGACGATCGTATCAAGGAAACCGATTGCGTCGGCAGCAAAAGCAGGAACTTCCTTGATCGCTGCGTGCGCGGCCAGTTTTTGCAGCCAGCGTACTTCAACTTGTACACGGAATTTCAGCAAACCGTATTCGCTGAAAATCCCGCGCAGCGCGCTGACTTTATCGCCGTAGCGTCCATCGACAGGGGAAACGGCGGTCAGTGAGGATAATTCCATAGATCACAACTCCGGGGTTAAATGAGCAAGAATTTGTTTTGCCTGAGTGGTCAGGCGATTACGAGAAAACATGAGTTGCAGACGGCCTCCACCAACCTGATGCCAGAGCACAGCGGCACGAATGCCAGCCAGAAGCGAAGCGCGTACTTTTGCCTGTACCTGCGGGCTCTGGAGGATGGCTGGCGAACCTGTTACCTGAATACGCGGACCGAGTGGGCTGATGACGTCAACGTAGATACCCGCCATTGCACTCATTAACGTTTCTGACTGCAAATCAAAATGGTCTAACTGGCGTTGCAAGCCGTTGATACGGTCTCCCAGCGTGTCCATTGCGCCTTTGGCTGCTGACAGCTTACGCTCCAGCACCATCAGGCTTAGTGTGTAGCGAGTGAGTTCCGCATTCAGCCCCTGACGGCTGCTGGCATTAAGTACGCCAAGCAGTGTTTCCAGTCCGAGACGTAAATTGGCTTCGCTACCACCAAATACGCCCAGCGTAGAGCTGGGGTTCATATCGATAACACTGTTCAGTGAAACGTGTAGGGCATCGGCATCACAGTGCCCCTGGTGTGCCAGTTGTTGCACCAGGCGTGCTGACTGGCAAATGCCTGCCAGGGCGAGGGTGATGTCATAATAATTCTTTGCCACGTTCACTGCTTCCTTGTATTAAACCAATAAAATAATTATACCGGCAGAGGCAAGCGCTGCTCGATAATACCGCCGCCGAGGCACACTTCACCGTTGTAAAAGACGGCTGACTGACCCGGGGTTACCGCTGCTACCGGCTCATCAAAAATAACTTCAATACGTTCGTCATCCAGTGCTTTAACGGTGCACGGAATGTCTGTCTGGCGATAGCGGGTTTTCACCGTACAGCGCATTGTGCCGGTAAACGGTTCGCGGTCGACCCAGTGTAATTGCTGTGCGATAAGTCCAATGGACATCAGACGTGGGTGTTCATGGCCCTGCGCGACAATGAGGATATTGTTCTCAACGTCTTTGTCGACCACATACCATGGATCTTCGGTACCTTCTTTCGTACCGCCGATGCCGAGACCTTTACGCTGACCCAGGGTGTGGTACATCAGCCCCTGGTGCTGGCCAATTTCTTCACCATCAACGGTGATAATTTTTCCTGGCTGAGCAGGAAGGTAACGACCGAGAAATTCGCGGAATTTACGTTCGCCAATAAAACAGATACCAGTAGAGTCTTTTTTCTTCGCGGTAATCAAACCGAGATCTTCGGCAATTTTACGCACCTGCGGCTTGGACAGTTCACCAACCGGGAACAGGCTTTGTGCAATTTGCTCATAACCGAGAGTATAGAGGAAATAGCTCTGGTCTTTATTACCGTCGAGGCCACGCAGCAGGCGGCTTTTGCCGTCCACATCCGCGCGGCGAACGTAGTGACCGGTGGCGATGTAGTCAGCACCTAAATCTTCAGCGGCAAATTCCAGGAAGGCTTTAAACTTAATTTCTTTGTTGCACAGAATATCCGGATTCGGTGTACGACCCGCTTTGTACTCCTCAAGAAACAACTCAAAGACGTTGTCCCAATATTCTGCAGCAAAGTTTACGGTATGCAGCTCAATGCCGAGTTTGTCACAGACAGCCTGTGCATCCGCAAGATCGGCGGCCGCTGTACAGTATTCCTCACCATCGTCCTCTTCCCAGTTCTTCATGAACAGGCCTTCTACCTGATAACCCTGTTGTTGCAACAGCCAGGCAGAAACGGAGGAGTCGACACCGCCGGACATGCCGACGATCACTTTTTTTGGGCTTTCAGACATAGGAATACTCACGACATTGAACTTCAAGGCGGCATATTCTAGCACGCAGCCCTTTACTTGACACCCTCTGTAAACGGCCAGTTAAATTCACCGATCATTGTTAGTGGGTACCGTTGTCCGCTCTGATAACAGCGGATACTCTCAGCAACCAACGGAGACCGCAGGTTTGGCGCAGCGATGATCTCTTCCGCACTCACCCAGCGACAGCAGTCTATATCGCTGTCATGAGGTTCAGTAGCGCACATATTGGCAAGCTCAATAGCGAACAGAAAACGCAAAAAGGGTGTTTTGTCAGGCGCGATCCACTGATGCATGCGAATGAAGTGTTGCGGCTGTGCCTGAATGCCGGTTTCCTCCCACAGCTCGCGCGCGGCAGCTTGTACCAGGGTTTCATCCGCCTCCAGATGTCCGGCTGGTTGGTTCCACAACGCTTTACCGTTGATGGTCTCCTCAACGACTAAAAATTTATCTTCTGCATGCACAATACAGGCTACGGTGACGTGCGGTTTAAACATGGTTCACCTCTTATTCTTCTTTAAAGCCTTCAGCTACATCTGGCCAGCTAATTTCGCCAGTGGCTTTATCGATACTGATATAGGCCATCGGAGGGGATGTTTGTGGATCGGCTGCACCTCGGCATAACTCCGTTTGATGGTCTTCGCGAACGATAATCTCAATTGCGTTCTTAGCATTCCAGCTCTCATAAAAAACACATTGATAGTCATGGCGCAAATCGAGGGTAGCGACTCGTGTCGCTTTATCCGTAGATAATGGATTAATGTCGTCACGATAGCGGTCACCCTTGTTTAAAGGTTGCAGCTGTGATTTTTTTAACCAGCCGCGTACGATATGGCGATCGGCGGTGTAGTAGACTACTTCAATAAAATCATCTTTTGACTCTTCCTGAGCAGAAACGATATCGCCGGGAACCAGGAAGGTGGAGCGGCTCCGACACTGCTCATCCGGCATCGAATAGAATCCTGCGCGCGTGCTGCCGTTTATCTGATAAAGGTTACTTGCGGCTGGGGGCATCTTTTCGCGCTGTGACATCGCTTTATTTGCCCACGCCTCACATGCTGGGCTCACAGGTAGCGGATTAGTTAACGGTGCGAGCCCATCTACTGTGACCCAACCGGTAGCGAAGGTGCCGTTTGTGTCCCGATAACGGACATAACGAAAGGGTTCGTCTTTGGAAAGCATGCCTGTGCTTTCATAACGCTGCGAACTTCTCAGCACCTCTACTGTGTCGCTATTGACCAAAAAAGCGGGAAGCTGGCATTTGCTGGCTGGAGCGGAGTAGAAATGCAGCCTGGACCCAGTGTCCACTTTAGCAGAGGCGTAAAGATAATTTGCCTCTCCTGCCACGATTCCGGCTATTCCTTCACAATCCTGCTTTGCATAGCAAAATGGTGATATGCCGCACAGCATCAACGTTGCAATGATCCGTTTATCCATGATGTTGTTTCTTCCCTGTTAATGGTTGCATTAAGAGACGATGCTATGGCTGCACTTCCCGCCATTCACCGTTAGCAAGGCTTTCCAGGGTGTAGTTGCCCATCGCATAACGGATCAGACGCAGCGTAGGGAAACCAACGTGCGCCGTCATCCGCCTCACCTGGCGGTTACGACCTTCATACAAAGTGATTTTCAACCAACTGGTGGGAATATTTTTCCGCTCGCGTATAGGCGGATTTCTTGGCCACAACCACTCTGGTTCTTCAACAATCTCAATGCCCGCAGGTAGCGTTGGGCCATCGTTGAGCGTCACACCATTGCGCAGGGCCTCCAGGGCTTCCGGTGTTGGTTCACCTTCTACCTGGACGTAATAGATTTTTCCGGTGCGCTTGCCCGGTTGTGTCAGACGGGCCTGTAGTGCTCCATCATTAGTTAGCACTAAAAGTCCTTCGCTGTCCCGATCTAAACGGCCAGCGGCATAGACACCCTGTACAGGAATAAAATCTTTTAACGTTCTTCGGCCCGCTTCGTCAGTAAATTGCGGCAAAACATCGTAGGGTTTATTGAACAAAACCACGCGTTTTGGCTGGTTTTCTTTACGCTGTTTAGTGACTTGTCGTGAGCTGAATCGCTCAACCCGGTGATTTCTAAAAGAAGTTTTTTGCATGGTATTTTCAGATTATATCAATTGCCGCATTATAGCCTAAGAACGAGTGTCTTTCATGGCGGCGAACAATAGGGTAGTATTGACACGCTCATTACAAATCATTAACAAAAGTTGCTCTAACGCATCCGTGTAGCAGGACGCAAACGCACATGCAGCGTGATGACAGACGAGCAGAACCAGAAGCGCTCGAAGGAGAGGTGAATGGAAAGCAAAGTAGTTGTTCCGGCGGAAGGTAAGAAGATCACCCTGCAAAACGGCAAACTCAACGTTCCTGAAAATCCGATTATCCCGTTCATTGAAGGCGACGGTATCGGCGTTGATGTAACCCCACCGATGATTAAAGTAGTCGATGCTGCTGTCGAGAAAGCCTATAAAGGCGAGCGTAAAATCTCGTGGATGGAAATCTACACCGGCGAGAAATCCACCCAAGTCTACGGCCAGGATGTCTGGCTGCCTGCTGAAACCCTTGATCTGATTCGTGACTACCGTGTTGCCATCAAAGGCCCACTGACTACGCCAGTTGGCGGCGGTATTCGCTCTCTGAACGTAGCACTGCGCCAGGAACTTGACCTGTACGTTTGCCTGCGCCCGGTACGTTACTACCAGGGCACCCCAAGCCCAGTTAAGCATCCTGAACTGACCGATATGGTCATTTTCCGTGAAAACTCTGAAGACATCTACGCAGGTATCGAGTGGAAAGCTGACTCGGCTGATGCTGAGAAAGTGATTAAATTCCTGCGCGAAGAGATGGGCGTGAAGAAAATTCGCTTCCCGGAACATTGCGGCATTGGTATCAAGCCGTGTTCTGAAGAAGGAACCAAACGTCTGGTTCGTGCAGCGATTGAATACGCCATCGCTAACGACCGTGATTCTGTTACCCTGGTACACAAAGGTAACATTATGAAGTTCACCGAGGGCGCGTTCAAAGACTGGGGTTACCAGTTAGCGCGTGAAGAGTTCGGTGGTGAACTGATCGACGGTGGCCCGTGGGTTAAAATTAAGAACCCGAAAACTGGTAAAGAGATCGTGGTTAAGGACGTTATCGCAGATGCGTTCCTGCAACAAATCCTGCTGCGTCCGGCCGAGTATGACGTTATCGCCTGTATGAACCTGAATGGTGACTATATCTCCGATGCACTGGCTGCACAGGTTGGTGGTATCGGTATCGCTCCGGGTGCAAACATCGGTGACGAATGCGCACTGTTCGAAGCAACCCATGGTACCGCTCCGAAGTATGCAGGCCAGGATAAAGTGAACCCAGGTTCAATCATCCTGTCTGCTGAAATGATGCTGCGCCACATGGGTTGGGTTGAAGCGGCTGACCTGATCGTTAAAGGTATGGAAGGCGCGATTAACGCCAAGACCGTAACTTACGATTTCGAACGTCTGATGGACGGCGCTAAGCTGCTGAAATGTTCAGAGTTTGGTGATGCGATCATCGAAAACATGTAATCCACATTCTGGGTTGTATGAGAACGGGAGCCAAGTGGTTCCCGTTTTTTTGGGCCTTCAAAATTCTTTCCCCAAAACGTTTCCCCAAAAACCAGGCATGCTCACCCTGTTTTTACTTCTACAACTATCCAATCCTTACCTCTGTCGTCGTTATATTTGTCTGTCATTTTTCTTGATTTATGTCCCAATAATTTCTGTGTATCAATTCCTTGTTCTCTATATATTCTTTCTGAAAGCGATCGTTGCTCATGAAAGGTTGGGGCGGTTCCTGCCTCCCATTCAATGCCGCATTTATCTCTGGCTTTCTTAAATGTTGTAGTCAGGCTATTTGATGAAACGCCATCACCTCTGGTTGCTTGTGAGGTAGTATGTCGGTAGTGAACAAGATATTTGCTTACTACGGCATCACGACATTTTGAGATTACCTCGCGTAAAGTTAATCCCAGAATTTCACATTTTAGACTCAGTGGTAATGCAAGCCGGGATCCTGTCTTTTCTTGCTCTATATGCAGCATATCATCCCAGACGTCGGAAAATTTCATTTTGCAAATATCTCCCAGTCTCTGGCCGGTGACTAATGCCAGTAACATCCCACATTGTAAATACGGTTGCTGATTTTCGGCTGCTTCGTAGATTTTGGTCCATTCATCAAATGACAGTCTCTGCCTGGTAACTTTATATCTTGGCTGCTTGCTGGCTATTGCTGGGTTATATCCCGGTGGAACGTGACCTGAATGTTGAGCTTCTTTGAAAACATCGATCAACACCATACGAACGACCTGAGCCATTCAGTTATGCCCTTCGGCCTTTATCGCATCAGTTATCTCCGCAATGTCCAGAGTCGAAATATCCTTGAGGTGTTGCATTCCGCAATGCTCCCTGAATAATCTCAGGGGCTTATTCTTCTGCATATATGAGTTTGGGCGAAGCTCATTATTCTTCAGTCGCTCGTCCTGAATTGCTATGTATTTATCAATCCACTCTGTAACGGTGATATCAGTTCTTTTGCCTTTCATGCGGGCTAATCGGTCATTCACGCTCAGTATCTGCCGCGTACGTTGTTCAGCAATAATGGTATTTGCTTCTGTAGCGACCTGCTTTGCTTCCACTTCGTCAGTTCCGAGGCTGTGAAAGCGTCCTGAAACAGGGTGCTTGTATTGCCAATACACTTTCCCAGTACGCTTATCGAGCTTGCAATACAGGTTGGGTATTGAGATTTTATGAGTGCGTGGTCTAGCAGCCATCAGCAATTATCCGTTGTAATCTTGGGCTAGCCGAAGTCGGAATTTTCGGTTCTACAAGCATCCCTACAAATCGGGCATTACGATCAACCATCCAGCAGCGACCAACCTTAATTGCTGGAGGTACCATCATTTTTCCCTTTGCATATTTTTTCAATATGCGTTCACTTGGTGCTTGTTCTCCAAATTCCTCTTTTGCCCAGTCAAGTAAGGGGATCATTCGCGACATTATTTTCTCCATACAACCCGGCTGCACCCGGGCTTACAAAATTATAATTTACTGCTGGCTGGCATAGGTGGGACAGCATAGAGCGGTCCTGGCGCAACATCGTGACGACGCCATCGGATATCGCAGGTTCTTTCTTCACCTTCTTTGTGCCAGGCAACGACATCTGCCACTGGCTCGGCGTTCCTACCTGCCAACACCTCATCTACCACCTTCAACATATCAGCGAGAATGTAAGCTCTGTTCCCTCCGTTTGAGTACTGGGTATCATGCTGCAGGTGTTCGCGTATCTGGTGCAGGCGATCGAGTGATACAGGACCTTGCGCCGGGTGGTTGTTAGTTGTCATGGGTTATTCCTTAAACTGCTAATTGCAGTTGCATGTCGAACCGGTCACGCTGCTCGCAGTACGCGAGAGAGCCGGGGCTGTTATGCGATTCAATGCGCTCTACCATTAACGCGGCGCGGGTTTCTTTTGAAGCTGGCGCGTAAGCACCAGACCATGCTTTATCGATGCCGATGTTACGGGCGACATTTGTACTATCAGCGCTGGCTAACGGTAACTTTGTGAATATCAGCGGGTTTAACATGCGCAAACCGTGCAACTTCGTGACAGGCTGGCTGTGAGCATCAACAACATGACGAATCAGGTCTTTCATTCTGGCTACAGCAAGGTTGGGGCGCTTAACGTCATAGTCACCACATGAACCGATTGCAACGCGGGGATACTCATTGCAGAGCCTGATAAAACGCTCGTCGCTTTCATTCATGTGCCAGACAGGAACGCCGAAAAACTCCCCATGCGGCCACTCATCAAGAAGCGCTTCGTTCTCTTCCTCGCCGCCGTCGATAACATCCGGGATGATGGCGAAATCAAAGCTAGGATGATTTTTCCAGCGGGCCACAAACTCGTAGTAATCGCTCCAGTCGATTTTGTTTTTGCCAGCTGCTTTCCACGCAGTGAATGCACCGTTGTCCAGCGCGAATGACTGGCAGTATTCAGCCGCGAGGTTAATTTGCCCGGAGTGCGCGAAACTGATAAACGCATGGCGTCCTTTCCACGCTTTTATGGCGCACGTATCCGGCGTTATTGGTCCGCCGTGATAGTGAATCATCTCACTCTCCCTTCACGCCAATGCCAGCGGCGCGGATTTCGTGAATAGCGTTGTCATTACCGGCACACCATCCCTCGGCATAATCCCGGCTGAATCCGCTCATGTGCATGACTTCGTCAACACTGCGTTTTGGCAAAATGACTGCCCGCACCTCAAGTTCAGCTTTCTGAGATTGCAACTCTGCGACCCCCACATTCACAATATCGCTGGCTTTTCCCACTACATTCATCAGTTCATTCATTGCAGCCAGTTTTGATTGCAATAATGCGCATTTTTTCTCTAATTCTTCGTAAGTTGGTTTTCCAATGGCGGTCATGGTGCTTTACCTTTACGTTCCTGTTCCAGTTGCACAAGAGACTCTTTTAATGCTGCGAACGTAGCTTCCAGTCTGGTGGCGACTTCGCGCATAAGCGGTGCATGCTTTGGTGGCAGTTCAGCAACGGAGGCAAAAGCCTCCGCAACGAGTTCTTTTACCTTCATGCGGCGCATTGGCGCAGCTCCACCAGTTCGTTAAAGCGGTTCATGAACAGGCCATAGGCTTGACCAGGACGGAGAGGGATAACCCGAACGAGATCAGAACAGGGAATACCTTCGAGAATTTCCCACTTCGAACCGTCATCGATTTCCAGATCACGGCGCTCGGTAGCTAACATGGTTAGATCGGCATATTTCACGACAGCAGCTTGTTCAAGAGAGATACCGAATTTAAAGCGAATAAGACCATCAATATAAGTTTCCATGCGGTGGTAGTCAGGCAGCAAGGCTTTGAGCGGGGCTGGAATATCCTGGCTATGCCTCCGCAGCGTCGTGCATCAGCGCTTCAAAGGCGAACTCTGGCGGCACAATCTGGCTTACAAGCACAGAGTGCTGGGCCACGCTGTAGAACTCTGGGAGATGCCCAGCGAATCGACAGATGTTGGAAAGAGCAGTCGCGATATCCTCAACATCGATATCGTCGATTGTGGCGGTCAGGTAGTTAAATTTTTTACCGGATAATGTCTGAATGTAGCTCATGTCTTTCTCCATATTGGCGCGCTGCACCGCGCAGATTTTGGTTGCACGAATCCCTTACCCGAAGGTGAATAAAAGTTTTGGGTTTCGTTTAACTAAGCACCCTAGTAGGGCACATAATTAAACGGGCGATCGCTATCGCCTGTCAGGCCCTCCAGCTAACAGAAGCGCATTTCCGTTTACTGAAAAAATGACTGACATACATGGCGAATGGACATAGTGCTTTTTCAGTTGGGTAAAGAAACTGCTATTCGTGACAAGTTCGTCGTCCTCTCCAAATAATTAATCTGGAGAACAGAGAATAGTTTGAAAATGAGTGGGTGCAATATTTTGTAAAAAGGATGGTGTTATAATTTTGTTTGTTGAAGAATAGATATAAGTATTAGTTTGTAAAACCCGCATAGCGGGTTTGGAAATGGGTTTAATGATTGTCATAATAATTAATTGGCCAACCGTCTTTTTTGTCTGGATTGATTATTGGCCACTTTATATTTTTTAGTTTCTCATATTTTCCATTAACCTTGAGTTCTCTCTTGGCTTCAATGATAATGTCGTCTAATAATACTTTAAGTTTATCAAGTCTGGATTTTTGTGCAGACATAAGGTCTATGTCGTCAAACTCCCATTGAATAAAAAGATTTTCTTCATTTTCTATGAATGAACGGATTTTATTTCCACACTCTTCTGTCAAAAATAATGAAGATAGTTCACCTATTCTACTTAGCTTTTCAAGCTCACTTGAGAAAGATTTGTTAAGGTTTTCATCTTCTTCTTTTGATTTATAACTAAAGTAGGTTGGGAATTGTGAATTGCGATGTAATTCATATTGATACCAATAGTCAGCTGCGTTTTTCAGAAGATATACACAGTCAACTAATTGCGTATACAATTCTATTCTTTTGTCCCACCATTTCTCTTTATAATAACGGCCGAGTGCATACCGTGCAGTTAAGTAAGCTGCTACCGAGCCTGTTACAAGTCCTATAATTACCTTTGATATAAGGTCATACCATTCCATTGTCATTCTGCCTACGTAAGATTATATATCGATAATATCATACAATTGTTAAGTATAGATGTCTTGTTATTTATTAACATTTACCCATATTAAATCATGCGGGAAGTATTGAGATAAATCCATTTCAGCCTCCCTAAAAGTTTGGATAAACTAGCGGCAAAAACACTATCAGTTCTGCCTGTTCTCACGCCGCTCTTGCTCTCAAGTGGGTATAGACTTAACTCCAACGCGATTGTTGGTGCTACATTACGTTTACGCGTAGGTGATTAAACAGATCATTGACGCTGTAAATATTCAAATTGTTAAAGAGCGAAGCATCCGGAAGAGGCTTTTTGTTGTCATAAATATCTTCAGTGATGGCCAGTGACTGACTGATATTCCTACGTTATTGTTCTCCGACAACAGTAGGTAAGACGGTTCCTTTTCATCGTATAAAGCTGTCGATGACTGGTAGTCACTCCAGCCCGTAATCCTTCCCTAAGATACATGTCAGCGAATCATCCGGTGCCACCGGCGGCTACTTCGTGGGCGTCCTGCCTGTTCGCTATGGAGTAGACAATAAAATTAAATTGCGAATAACGCAAGTAAATAATTGCGAATTGCGCAATGTTAGGTGCATAAAAAAACCGCCATAAAGGCGGTTTCAACATTGATATGTAGCGTCAGGCGTGACGTTTGAATGATTGAGATTGGCTTATCATTACTTTCCCAAAAATGTAAAAACGGTGTTCGTTAGTCTTGTCCACGGACCATTCTCTATATTTTGGGTTATCCGATATCACCAACAACTTATCAGGTATCATCTGTAATCGTTTGACGTAAATTTTATCATCAAAACCAAATACATAGATTCCATCACCATCGAACTCATGAATAGAGATATCAACGAAGAGAAGATCACCAGGCTCAATTGTCTCAGCCATACTGTCGCCTCGAACGTTGATTACCTTTACTTGATCTGCCGTTCTTCCGCCGAACATCGCTAGCGCACGTTCATTGTTGTATTCGATTGACCTGATGACATCAATGATGTCGCTGCCTTGAATAAAGCCGCCACCAGCACTGGCACTAACATCAAGAATCTCCACTCTAAACACAGATCCATCTCCAGAATGTGGATTACTACCACTGTATTCACATACAGTAGTTTTGTTTCCACCTGGAGTAAATAGATCAGCAACGCTAACGCCTAAAGCTTGAGCATATTTGCTAAGTGATTGTTCAGTAAATGACTTCTGCTTGCCAGTTTCTACACGCGAGATGTTAGCTCCGTCGACACCAACAGCTTCAGCAAGATCAGCGATTTTTAGACCCTTCGCAGTGCGAAGTTCTCTTATGCGGTTTCCTATGTTCATGCGTCTATTACATGTTTTTTTTGCGTGATGTGCAAAGCAACTTGCGCAAGTCGTATGTTCCAATTAATATGCGTTTTACGCAATTAAAGGAGGGTATATGCAATCACCGTTACGAATCTTGCGTAAATCGCAAGGTATGACTCTTTCCTATGTAGCAAAAGGGGTTGATATCGACCCGGGAAATCTAAGTCGGATAGAGCGAGGGCAGCAAATTGCTTCCCTAGATATTGCTGAACGTCTAGTCCGTTTCTTCTCGGGAAAAATCAATGAGCTAGAAATCCTTTATCCACATCGCTATTCGAACTGTACAGGCGCGAGTACAGACATAAAACCACAGGAATAAGGGGTTAACCGTGGGTAACGAACCAATCTGGAAAGTCGAACGTCAGCCTAGTTGGCTGGTGGTAGCGATTAAAAAAACGATTACCGATCTGCCTGGTGGATATGCTGAGGCTGCGGAATGGTTGGGCGTGACAGAGAACGCATTGTTCAACCGCCTTCGTGTTGACGGCGACCAAATCTTCCCGCTGGGCTGGGCAATGGTTTTACAACGTGCTGGTGGTTCAACTCATATTGCTGATGCCGTTGCGCGCCATTCTCAGGGCGTATTTGTACCGCTGGCAGACGTTGATGATCTGGATAACGCCGATATAAACCAGCGCCTGATGGAGTCGATTGAATGGATAGGTCGTCATTCTAATTTTGTACGTAAAGCCACGGCTGATGGGGTAATTGACGCAGATGAGCGTGCTCAGATTGAGGAAAACAGCTATCAGGTTATCGCGAAGTTCCAGGAGCACGTAACGCTTCTTTATCGAGTTTTTTGTGTCGCTGAAAAGAGTGACGCCCGCGAGTGTGCAGCTCCGGGCGCCTTGGCGAACAACTCTTCGAGTATGGAGAAATAATCCGCATGAGCAGTTTAACGGCTTTTAACCGTCTACCGCAACTCAGGATGATCCCGGTTTCGGGTACTCCGTTGTTTCGGTATGAACGCAGATTATCAAACCGCTGGATTCCGTGTAACCACAGTAGGGCGGTTTCAATTGTGGGGGTCTACAACCGGAGGGCAAAACGCCTGTGCGCGAACTTAACCGAAGGTTCAAAGACCACCGTGGAGTGCCAGTCCGTGTTATCCGCTGGGAGCCAGAAACACAGCGCGTTATCTATCTGCGTGATGGCTACCCGCACGAATGCTTCAGCCCACTTGAGCAGTTCCGACGGAAATTCAGGGAAATGAATAAATCGAGTAGTGTAAGCATTGAGAATCACTACCTAAATCAACCTGAAGGAAAAGACCATGACTGAAGCCGATATCGTATTTGATTACAAATTTAACAGCCCATTACATCGTTTAATCATGTTGTTTATCCAAGTAAGCGGAAGCGGTGATGGGGGTAAAGAAAAGCTTATTTCAGATAAGAGATTTACAGACATATGCTGTTGCAGCTCAGCAGATTTTATAAGCGCTATCAATTACCTGACCGAAAACGGCTTTCTTTTGAGGAAAAATTACGGGATGCAGTTCGGTGAGGCTACCAGCGGTTATGTCATTACTGTGCCGGATTGGTTAAGGAAGGAACCATGGGAACATTGATTCAGTTACTTGATCGTCCAATTGCTTACAACCCGGCTTTTGCCAAGCTGAGAGTTGGCAAAGTTAAAGCTGGCCCGGTTGCGGCTGTTTTTCTTTCGCAGATGGTCTACTGGCATAACCGTATGGATGGCGGCTGGATGTATAAGACCCAGGCAGATATTGCCAGCGAGACTGCATTAACCCGTGATGAACAGGAAACGGCTCGCAAACGTCTGATACAGCTTGGCGTTCTGGAAGAAGATCGCCGTGGTGTCCCAGCAACGATGCACTACCGCATTAATCCTGAACGCCTGGAAGCGCTGCTGCTCGAAACTACGCAGTCAGTGAAGAAGGCCGCACCTCAGAACAAAACCAGATTGCGGAACATCCAGAATGTGGAAATGCCGCAATCTGGATTGGTGCAGTCCCGCAAACTAGATTGCGGTGATTCCACAAACAAGGATGTGGAAACCCCGCAAACAAGTATGGGACAACCCAACGAACAAGCCTGCGGGGATCCCACAAACTTTCATACAGGAGATTACACAGAGAATACTCAGGAGAGTACACAGGATAAAAAAACTTATTGTCCGGTTGCGCAGCAACCCGACCCTGAAGTTGTGATTACCGACCAGGCAAAAAAGGTTTTAACCCATTTGAACCAGACCACCGGCTCAAGATTCCAGGTATGCAAAACCTCGCTTGAGCATATCCGCGCTAGGCTGCGAGAAGGTTTTACCCCTGAAGAGATGGTGATGGTCATCGACTACAGCAAAGAAAAATGGGGGGCTGATATCAAGATGGCTGAATACCTCCGCCCAACAACGCTGTTTATCCCGTCAAATTTTCCTGGCTACCTCCAGTCTGCAACTCGCTGGGATTCTGCTGGGCGTCCGGAACGTAAGGATTGGGGAAGGGCACGAAAGCATGACCCAATGAAATTCGGCCCGGTCGATACCAAAATCCCAGAGGGGTTCAGAGGGTGACGTTAAACAAATATTGCCAGGCGCTGGCGGTACTGCGTAGCCAACCAACCCATGAATTGAAAGAAGTTGGCGATCAGTGGCGGACACCGGATCTGCTTTTTTGGGGGATCAACACGCTATTTGATCCATTAGTTCTGGACCTGTTTGCAGACGACGACAACGCGAAGTGCCCGGCATGGTACACCGCCGAAGATAACGCGCTGACGCAGGACTGGTCTGAACGTCTGGCAGAACTAGGTGGCGCTGGCTATGGCAACCCACCGTATAGCCGTTCGCAGTACCACGAGAAACAAGTGATCACTGGTATGACGCACATCATGAAGTACGCAGCAGCCCAGCGCGAGAAGGGCGGTCGCTATGTATTCCTGATAAAAGCCGCGCCAAGTGAAACGTGGTGGCCGGAAGATGCCGATCACATTGTATTCATTCGCGGGCGCATTGGGTTCGATCTGCCAGTGTGGTTTGTACCTGTTGACGAAAAACAGAAGCCCACCAGCGCGTTTTTTGCCGGTGCCATAGCTGTATTCGATAAGTCATGGCGTGGTGAGCGGTTCAGCTATATCAACCGTACAGAACTGGAGGCAAAAGGGCGGGCGTTTATGACTTTGGCGCAATTTGCTGCCAGCAAGTCTCAACCTGCAACTGCCACACAATCTGTAGCTGACAAGCCAGAAGCAGAGTTGCCACTTACCCAGAAAGATATTTTTGATATCAGCGGTGTCGAGGCGTGGGCATGCGTCAGAGCTGCGTTCGGCGATAAAGAAGAATACACATTCAGTGAATCGAAGTTTGGGCATACCTGGGCGGCGGATTCTGTCGAAGCACCGGAATTCACTCAGGTATCACCATTAACGATCGACAAAGCGAAGCTGCTTATTCGTGAGAGTATTTTGTTCGGTGTGGATGAGTGGCTGTTGTCGATTGAATTCGATGACGCTGCTGCGCGCCTGGATATGTCGGAACGTATTCGGACTGTTGCCCTTGAAGCATCTGGTGAATATGGCATGAACAGTACTGATTTCATTGCAACTATGGGAAGCCTGGATGTTTCCAGTTGGTCCAATATTCGCCAGATCCGCATGCACATCCGTGAGAAAGCTAAACCAGTATCGGATCCGCTTCCCGAGTCCCGTATCTGGCCGCTGGAGGTTGGAATTGTATTCGACCAGGTGGATGGTGCTGACATGCTGGATGAATCACAGCAACACAAGCTGAAAGCCAATATCAATCAACTCTGGCTGGAGCGGACTGTCACCAGCGAAATCATTACTGCTGCTTCTGAACTTGTTCGCAATATGCGGGGAGAGCCCGCGTGAAACTGGTCCTGCCGTTTCCTCCGAGCGTGAACACTTACTGGCGCGCCCCTAACAAGGGGCCGCTGGCCGGTCGTCACCTCATTAGCGCTGATGGCCGTAAATACCAGAGCGCTGCCTGCGTGGCGATCATTGAGCAATTACGACGTCTCCCGAAGCCATCGACTGAACTGGCAGCGGTAGAAATCACTCTGTACCCGCCGGATGCGCGCCGCCGGGATATCGATAATTACAACAAAGCCCTGTTTGACGTGCTGACGCATGCGGGTGTCTGGGAAGACGACAGCCAGATTAAGCGCATGCTGGTGGAATGGGGACCCGTTGTGCCGAAAGGTCGGGTAGAGATAACGATCAGCAGATATGAACCGGCGGGTGCAGCCGCCTGATATGGAGAAAAGTATGAGCCAGTTAATCGTGAATGGTGTAGTAACAATGTCCAGCCGTGATATTGCGGATCTGGTTCAAAGTAAACACAGTGACGTGAAACGCTCGGCTGAGCGTCTTGTTGCTGCGGGAATTTTAACCGCGCCGTTGGCGCAGTTCGATTTTGAGCATAACGGTAATGTGTACCAGGAGTATCGTTTTAACAAACGCGACTCTCTGGTGATTGTTGCCAGATTGTCTCCTGAATTTACCGCCGCGGTCGTCGATCGCTGGCAGGAACTGGAAGAAGGGCAGAGTGTCAGTGTTCCTCGCTCATTGCCGGAAGCGCTTCGCCTGGCTGCTGATTTAGCCGAGCAGAAAGAGCAACTGACCATCCAACTGGCAGCCGCGGCGCCAAAAGTGGAGTTTGTTGATCGTTATTGCTCTGCAAAAGGCTCCATGTCATTCCGGCAGGTAGCCAAATTGATCAACGCAAAAGAAACTGAGTTTCGTCTGTTCCTTATCGAACGCAATATCCTGTATCGCCTCGGCGGCACACTTACCCCCATGTCGCAGCACATTTCCGCGGGAAGATTTGAAGTTAAGACGGGAACATCGAGCACATCCAATCACGCATTCAGCCAGACGCGTTTCACTGCCAAGGGAGTACGCTGGATTGGTGGTTTGTGGGCTGAACATATTGCGGGGGGGCAGGCGGCGTGAGGGCTTTGTTAACTCCTGAAGTCGCCCATCGCATGGGGATTGTGTTGTTTCGTCCCGGCGCGGAACTGATGCACCTCTTCATGCGCGGTCGCGTTCTTCTCGAACCTGAACCAGAAGAAATGGCTTCATTCAGTACAGGGGCTGTTCCCGCCGCCATTCAGCCGCTGGCTGATGATCCGGTAATGCGGCAGGTCTTCGGGAATGAGCGGGTTATTCAGCGTGCCGGCGGGCTTCCTTCCCTTGAGCAATGGTTGAGTAATCGGTTTGAATGCCAGTGGCCACATTCAACGTGGCACGACAAGAACTTCACAACAATGCGGCACCCTCCAGGAAGCATTCGCCTGTGCTGGCATTGCGATCACACTTTGTCGGGGCAGCATACCGAACAGCTTTCAGGTATAGCGGCCAGAAACCTGGTATCCTGGATTCTGGAAGTCATTCGGGGTGATTCTGGTTTTCCCGAGTCGCATATCCTGACGCTTCCTGAACTGTGCTGGTGGATGGTCAGAAACGACCTAGCTGATGTTATTCCGGAAAGCGTTGCGCACAAAGGGCTGCGCCTTCCGGATGAGAAGCTCCGTTCTGTCATGAGGGAAAGCGACATAGTGCCTTCCTCGTCAGCAACCAGACTCGTGCAGGAGAAGGCGAAGAAGATACTCACGCTCTCTGTTGATCCGGAGTCGCCAGAGTCTTTCATGCTCAGGCCAAAACGTCGCCGCTGGATAAATGAGACGTACACCCGCTGGGTTAAAACACAACCCTGTGAGTGTTGCCGACGGCCAGCAGATGATCCGCACCATATCGTAGGGCACGGTATGGGTGGTACAGCAACAAAAGCCCATGACCTCTTCGTGATCCCTCTGTGCAGAGAGTGCCACGACGAGTTACACGCCGATGTACCGGTATTCGAGCAAAAGCATGGTACGCAGCTTGAGCTGCTACTGCGTTTTATGGATCGGGCGCTGGCGATCGGCGTAATTGCGAAAGCTTAAGTGTATGGAGAAAAGTAATGCGTGATATTCAAATGTTGCTCGAAAGATGGGGCGGGTGGGCCGCCAGTGACAGTTCTGGAGTGGATTACTCCCCCATAGCGGCTGGTTTTAAAGGACTACTACCGTATACAGGAAAAACAAGACTTTCATGCACAGATGATGACGCTTTAATCATCGAAGGATGCTTGGCACGACTTAAAAAGAAGAGGCCATATGAGCATTCGCTTCTGGTTGCTCATTACCTTTACGGCATATCTAAGCGTAAGATTGCCAAGGCAAGCAAGAAAGATGAGAGGTTGATACGCATTGAGATTCAAGTGGCAGAGGGATTTATAGATGGATGTCTGTCTTCGCTAAATGTTAAATTGGATATGGAAAACGCTTTTTTATGAAATAAAAGCCCCGAACGGGGCTTTTTATCACTCAGGTAGCAAGTCACTCAGATTGTTATTTATTCTTACACCATAGATTTCTACCATCTGTTTTATATTTACACCAAATATTTTTCTTACCGCACCGAGGGAGTACTCCATTTCTGGTATTGTTGCATTTATTGATGTTGTATTCATATAGTGCCGACAGGCATTAATCATGGACTCGCATATTAGAAATAATGGAGAGTTTCTAGGAATGCTAGCTTTGAAGGTCGTTAAGACTGTGCGGAGTTCTTTCAGTGAGTCAATAACGTGAATTGAGTTTTCACCATTAAAAGGAATGTAAAGAACGCCTTTATCTTCAAGTATATATATAATTTCTTGGCATTTGGCTTTCTCATCATTATTTAAAGCATGCTGCAATGTGCTAAAAGATATTTTTAACGCTCCTTCAAGGCACTCCTTTACAAGAGATTCATGATCCTTTTTCCATTTTTTTAATTCTGGTGCTTCATAAGCTGTACCATTATTTTTATCTATTAGTACTGAACATGTTGCGCAAAGCCAGATTGCATTACTAATCGATTTCCTATCACGCTCAGATTGAGACATGTCGTATCTAGGGCCATTTGGTGATGCGGCTGCAATATGAGCGGCAACACCAGTTTTAGTTGACTTAGAGGGGTTTTGGTCAGGACCTACTGTAATTCTATTACATTTTGGGTTGCTGCAAATATACGCAGCCCTTTCTGCAAGTTTACGTACTGTATCTGAACTGAAATTGTGCCTCATAAAATTAATGCCTCGTATAAGTTTCATTAAAATTACACTATCGCGGTCCGCATTTTATCATGTAATGTGTTAAGAGTGGTTGCTAAGTCACACAGCTTAATCATCCAAACTCTTCCTGAAATAGTAGGGATTTTCATTTCTAAAGGCTGCCTGATGGCGGCCTTTTCTCTAACTCAGGCTCCGGGAATCACCCTTCCTTTCAAATTTTACATAAGATCCCGGAAGCCTGATTCCTATTCCACTCTTTACTGAGAGGAATCACAGCAATTAAGAGGGGGCTAAATGTCCGATCCGATTTCCGGTACTGGGCTGGCTGGTGGTGTCCTGACGGTGGCCAGCGTCTATGGATTTCTGTCCGGAACCGATTATGGTGTGGTGTTTGGCGCATTTGCCGGGGCTGTATTTTACATTGCAACCGCAGCGGATCTAAGTGCAGCGCGCCGATTGGCATATTTTCTGGTTTCGTATATCGCGGGGATCCTTTGTTCCGGGCTGGTGGGTTCAAAGCTGGCTCAGGCTACCGGCTACAGTGATAAACCACTGGATGCCATTGGTGCCGTAATCGTTTCTGCTTTAGCCGTCAAAATCCTGACGTTCCTGAATAATCAGGATGTTGGCTCACTGGTGGCGCTGATAACGCGCCGGGGAGGTTCAGGTGGTACAAAATGACCCATCGGCAACTTTAAATGCATTGCTTTGCGCTGGGGTAGTGCTGACCCTGATGTTTTATCGTCGCGGCGATTCGCGACATCGACCATGGATTTCCCGCCTGGCGTGGCTGCTTACGGTCATCTATAGCGCGGTTCCGCTGGCATATCTGTGCGGTATCTACCCTTATTCATCGTGGGCCACTATCGGGGCCAACATTATTTTCCTGTCTGTGCTGGTCGCCGTCAGAGGCAACGTGGCACGCCTGGTTGATCATCTGAGGCAATAATGAACCTATCACAATTTCAGCAGGCGGCTGGTATCAGCGCCGGGCTTTCTGCACGCTGGTTTACGCACATTGATGCAGCAATGAAAGAGTTTGGAATTACTGCAGTGAACGATGTTGCAATGTTCATCGCACAAGTTGGACATGAATCAGCTGGCTTTTCCTTGCTGGAAGAGAGTTTTAACTACTCGGTTGAAGGGCTGAAGAAAACTTTTGGTAAGCGTCTGACACCGTATCAGTGCGAAATGCTGGGGCGTGTCGATGGGAAGCAAGTCGCCCACCAGCCGCAAATAGCCAATCTGGTTTACGGTGACCGCATGGGTAATAACAGCCCGGGTGATGGCTGGAAATATCGCGGACGTGGCCTGCTTCAAATAACCGGCCGTGAGAATTACACCAAGTGTGGTGCTGCGCTGAAACTTGATTTGATCAGTACACCAGAGTTGCTGACACAGGAGAAATATGCGACCCGCTCTGCTGCTTGGTTCTTCTCGTCAAGCGGTTGCCTTATGTATTCAGGCGATGTTGTCCGTGTCACGCAGATCATTAACGGTGGACAGAACGGTATTAAAGACCGTCGTGAATGTTATTCCAAAGCAAAAGCCGCACTGGTGTGAGGTCACTATGGGACTTGAAATGATTTTTGGGCTGATTGTTGCCGTGCTGGCCGCAATTGCAGGTGCTTTTGGTCTGGGTAAATCACGCGGTACCAACATCGCTGAGACAAAAGCGGACAAACAACGAACTGAGGACCATGCAGCTGCCATTGAAGCAATAGCAGAACGTCGAGTGGAAGCAACAATAGAGGCGAATAATGTACAGCAAAGCGTTAACCATACTCCTGATAACGATGTTGATTTCGAGTTGCGTAACTCATGGAAGCGCCCCAGTAGTAGTTGATACTGCTTGTGACTGGGTAATGTACATTTACTTGATGGAACATGATATTAAAGTGATGGATTATCAAACTAAAAGAGACATACTCATTCATAACAAGAAGTTACAAATGAATTGCAATCTCTAATTAAATGTGCTCCCAATCACAAATTGGGAGCAGATCACTAAACCATATAAAATCTAATGGCTTAAGATATGTTTTTACATTTCAACAGCAATGGATTTCTTATATGGCAACGTATAAATATTATAATATTCAGATGCTTCCTTTAACCAAAAAACAACCGGCTATTGGATCCGCTGGCTATACAGCATTATTCAAAAACCTTAGTGAGAAACTTCAAGAGGTTTTATCATCCCAAGGTGACCTTAGAAGCATTGCGGTTCCGCTGAGGAATGATTTTTTCTTTTCTCCATATGAGATCAATGTCAGGGAAGACATGATTTATGGTAAGTTTCTCAAGTTTGACAAAGTCGATGTAGTTAGAAAAACCATAAGTAGAGTCCAAACTTATGCCGCGGGGTTTGGTGAATCGAGTAAAATTTATGAGTACAGATTTGTATTTGATCCAGTAATACATATCCTAGCGATTGAAGATAGTCCGTCATTGCCTAGTGCTAATGTACTTTTTGTCGTTTTTAATGAGTTATTTAAAGAAGCTAGAAGAAAACTGTATAGGAACTACAGAATGTCTGTCGACGAGTTGACCTCATCTGCTAGTCTTGATGCAGTATTAAAGGAGTCAAAAGGATATTACTCATTTCGTTCGGAGATTACATTTTCAAACTCAAATGACTTTTTGGACGGTTTAGAAGAGTTATTAGAAGGTGTAGAAGCTGAAATGAAAGACAAAGGCATTGACAAGTTAGAACATAGAGAATCGGCCGACAAAGATTCAATAATGAGTGATGTTAGTACAAATGCTTTAATTTATGCAGGGCTATCGTGCAAATTTGGTAATACTGAAATATCATATAAAGATAAAAGTAATAAAAAGAAAGTATTCAAAATGGCTGATTTTCCAGTAAAGCTCCGTGTTAGTGAGTCAATGAAAAAAAGAGAATCTGTGTTGGATTACTATTACGATATAAAAAATTCGATAAATCTAGCCAATAACAATGCTAGGGCTGGAAGTGGTCTTTTGAAAAAAATAAGAAAAGGGTAATTGAATGAAAGTTGGTAAGTGGGAGTTAAACCAAGAGAATATGCTTAAAGTTATTAAGTGTATTCCTTTTATTGGTGCGATTTTTAATGTAGCCAACTTTTATGCCAACTCTGGTGTTTTATCAAAAAGAAAACAAATTGCTGCCTTTGAAGACTGGTGGAGAAGAATACTTGTTGGTATGTTATTCACTCTTGTCCTTAGTTTAGGTGTTGTTGTATTCTTTAATGATGGGCTTTTTAACCCTGTAAGCAACCCAACTGGCCTTGACGCACCATCGGTGGCATTATCAATATTTCCTAGTATCCTTGGGTTTGGGATCGGTGTATTTGTGGTCGTTTTTGCATTGCCAAATCAATTTATAGAAAAAATCAACCTTATAAAGACTAATGGAAGGAATAGAACCTTTGGTGCGTCTTTAATGGTTGTTGATATGGCATATCCATTAATGATTTACGCTATGGTTTTGATGGGGGAGTTTTTACTTAAGATTTTTCAAATAAATTTATTCACCCAAGTTTTAAGTGTTTTTCTTTTATTGTATGGGATGTTGATGACATTTGATTTAATTAGTCTGGTTTTTATGACAGCCTATGCTCTATTGGCGGCTCAGGCATCCAAAAAGACGTAATTACATATGCAATTTGTAATTGAGATAAAGAAGAATTCAAGAAAATATATTTACAGAATCAATGATAAGAGGCCGCATTTAGCGGCCTTTTTTATACCTTATCAATTGATAATTACTATCATTTTCGTGGGTCCTCCTAGCAATACTGAACACCGAGGGGGCGAGGACACGCGGAAAACGGCTGGTTTTTTGCATTTTATCGGCATCATCATCATTCCCTTAACTTGTTGATATTTCAGTCGTGAGATTATTCACGATGTCGAAATGGTTAAATATTGTTCATCATCATGGATAACGAACTGAAAAACCTTCGCCTCAACATCAATCAACTGGCAGCGGTGACCGATCTTCATCGTCAGACGATCGCAAGCAGGCTGAATAATGTTGAGCCCGCTCCAGGAAGTAATTCTCGTCTCAAGCTTTACTCTGTCGTGGATATTCTCCGGGAACTGCTGGGCCGAACCACGGCCCCCGAGCTGGTGGATATCGATAAGATGTTACCGCCGGATCGTAAGGCGTGGTTTCAGTCCGAACGCGAGAGGCTTAAATTCCAGCAGGAAACAGGTGAGTTAATCCCGGCATCGACAGTTACCCGAGAATTTTCATCGATGGCAAAAGCCGTCGTTCAGGTGCTGGAAACGCTGCCGGATATTCTTGAACGTGATTGTGCGATGACGCCTGCAGCTGTCGTTCGGGTTCAAAAAGTCATCGATGACCTGCGGGATCAGATAGCCCTGAAGGTTGAGCAGGCAGATACGCCGGAACAGGAGGACAGTTCGCCAGAAGAGGAGTAAGCCATGCGACAGGCCACGGCGGCGGAGCTAAGAAAAAACACTGCCGGGATCATCAGAGCACCGCGCCGAATGCCTGTAGCCGAAGCCGTACATAAATATATGCGTGTTCCGGTCGGCGTGGGTAACTCCGTTGAGTGGGATCCTAATCTTGCACCTTATGTTGTGGAGCCGATGAACTGCCTGGCATCACGTGAATATGATGCTGTCATTTTTGTTGGCCCTGCCCGAACGGGTAAAACCATTGGTCTGATTGATGGCTGGGTGGTGTACAACGTTGTCTGCGATCCGTCTGACATGCTCATCATTCAGATGACGGAAGAGAAAGCGCGGGAACACTCCAAAAAACGTCTGGCCCGAACATTTCGTGTCAGCCCGGAGGTGGCATGCCGGCTGAGTCCCTCACGCAACGATAACAACGTGCATGACCGGACTTTCCTTGCCGGGAACTACCTGAAGATAGGCTGGCCGTCTATCAACATCATGTCGTCCTCAGATTTTAAGTGTGTGGCTCTGACGGATTACGATCGCTTCCCGGAAGATATCGACGGGGAAGGGGACGGATTTTCGCTTGCTTCAAAACGTACCACCACCTTTATGTCGGCGGGGATGACGCTGGTGGAGAGTTCACCGGGCAGGGAAATCACCAATACGAAGTGGCGGAGAAAGTCACCTCACGAAGCCCCTCCCACGACCGGGATCCTTTCTTTATATAACCGCGGTGATCGTCGTCGCTGGTACTGGCCATGTCCACATTGCGGGGAATACTTTCAACCGGCCATGGAGGCGATGACAGGCTACCGGGAAACGTCTGACCCGGTAAAAGCCAGTGAAGCGGCGCATATTGATTGTCCGCATTGTAGCGGCATGATCACCGCCGACAGGAAGCGGGAACTGAACGGAAAGGGTGTCTGGTTACGAGAGGGACAGACTATCGACCGTGAAGGCAACATTAGCGGAGAAGCACGACGCTCGCGTATTGCCTCGTTCTGGATGGAAGGACCTGCGGCGGCATACCAGACATGGGCGCAACTGGTTTACAAATTACTGACGGCGGAACAGGACTATGAGGCCACCGGCAGCGAAGAAACGCTCAAGACGGTAATTAATACTGACTGGGGGCTGCCTTATCTTCCCCGTGCAGCCAGTGAGCAGCGACGTGCTGACGTGCTGATGCTGCGGGCAGAAGACTATGGCAAACGGCTTGTGCCGCCGAAAGTCCGTTTTCTTCTGGCGTCGGTGGATGTGCAGGGCGGGAAGAAGCGCCGTTTTGTCGTCCAGATCATCGGGTACGGTGAAAACGGCGAACGCTGGCTGGTGGACCGCTATAACATCCGCCAGTCCCTGCGCTGTGATGAAAATGGTGAGGCGCAGCAGGTGCATCCCGGATCCTATCCGGAAGACTGGCAACTGCTCATTACAGATGTTCTCGAAAAAACCTATGCGCTGCAGTCAGACCCTTCGCGACGGATGCCCATTCTTGCAATGGCTGTCGACAGCGGCGGGGAAGACGGGGTAACGGATAACGCCTATAAATTCTGGCGCCAGTGTCGTCGTGACGGACTGGGTAAACGGGTTTACCTGATAAAAGGTGACAGCACAAGACGCCAGAAAATCATTACCAAAACCCACCCTGACAACACAGGCCGAAGCGATCGCCGGGCGGATGCGCGTGGTGAGGTTCCGGTATATCTGTTGCAGACAGACCTGCTGAAAGATCAGCTCAGTAACAACCTTGAACGTGAAACCCCCGGTGCCGGGTATATCCATTTTCCTGACTGGCTGGGGGAGTGGTTCTACGAAGAACTGACCTACGAAGAACGTGGCACGGACGGAAAATGGCGCAAGCCCGGAAAAGGCAATAACGAAGCCTTTGACCTTTTCTGTTATGCCCACGCCGTCGCTGTCCTGCGTGGTTATGAAAAAATCCGGGACTGGGAACAGCCCCCGGCATGGGCTGCCGCTCAGGAGAGTAATTCAAACATCATTGACGGGGAGCGCCCCAGGGAGATTGCTGTGAAAAAAGCGGTACCTGTACGTTCGTCTTCTGTTTCTGTAACTGAACCGTCCAGCCCGCTTTCTGGTGGCTGGCTGGGTGTCAGTGATAACGGAGGCTGGCTGTGACGAAATCAGAAATTCAGCAGATGCTGGTAACAGTACGCCAGGCATATCGTGATTCCCTGGACGGGAAAAGCGTGTCATTCACGGGGGTTAATGGCCGGGCAATTACCAACCATGACCCCAAAGCCCTGCGTGACGAGCTTGAATACTGGGAAAGGCGCTGGCGCGCTGTCTCAAACCGCAACGGCTCGTTCAAACTCGCTAACTTTCTGTAAGGCAAATCATGGGATTTTTTGAAAAGGCACTGGGCGCAATATCGCCCGGGTGGGCGGCATCACGCGCACAAAACCGACTCAGACTCAGAGCCTATGAGGCAGCAAATCCGACTCGTCTGCATAAGGGGAAACGTGAATCCCGGTCAGCGGACACCGCTGTATTTGCAGCCGGTACTTCATTACGAGAGCAGGCCCGCTGGCTGGATGAAAACCATGATCTGGTGATTGGTCTTTTTGACAAGATGGAGGATCGGGTTATCGGTGCTCACGGGATCCACGTTGAACCGCAGCCGCTTGATCTTGAGGGTAATCTTCATTCTGAGTTTGCTGGTCAGTTATCCGCGCTCTGGGCGGAATGGTCGGTTCGTCCGGAAGTGACCGGGATGTTTACCCGTCCGGAAGCAGAGCGGCTTTTGTTACGTTCAGCACTGCGTGATGGTGAAGTGTTTACACAGATGGTGCGGGGAAATGTAGCCGGTTTGCAGCATTCAACCCAGGTACCGTTTTCTCTTGAACTGCTGGAGGCGGATTTTGTTCCGTTTAACCTGAACAGTACCTCCGGGCAGCAGATCCGCCAGGGGATTATTGTCAATGCCTGGGGTCGACCGACGGGCTACAGAGTTTATAAGAACCATCCTGCCAGTTTTGCGGGACTCAATGCTGATATAAAAACTGTTTCGGCTGACAGCATGCTGCACCTGGCTATGCGTAAACGGCTTCACCAGTTAAGGGGGATCAGCCTCATCCATGGCGTGATCACCCGGCTCTCCGATATTAAGGATTATTATGCACCTCTGACATTCAATTACTCCCGTTTCTGTTCAGGGCTTACCACAAACAATTGATAATAAATGAAATAACCTTTCATTGGCATTCGTGGTAATTCCTGGATTTTCGGGTGTTACGAGTAACTGTGTATTGCAATGTGTATTGCAAATGGAGGGGTACGATGGGGGCAGAGAACAAACTTAGCGACAAAGCGTTACGTGCTTTGATGGGGAAGGTGCAGCCGGCGCAAAAGCACATTGCGGACGGCAAAGGGCTTTCTGCAAGGATCAGTAAAAAGGGCGGAATTAGCTTCGTTTTCTTTTATCGCCTGGGAGACAGAGACTCTTCTCCTCTCTGGCTAACTCTTGGAAGATACCCGGATATGAGCCTTAAGCAGGCCAGAGAAAAGCGTGATCAATGCCGGGCATGGTTAGCTGAAAATCGCGATCCTCGAATTCAGTTAAAACTTTGTGCAGAAAAAACACTGAAGCCAGTAACGGTTCAGGAAACACTAGACTACTGGTATGAAAACTACGCTTCAGTTAAGCGCGTGAAGCATCAGGATGCGATCTACAGGTTCAGATTACATATTTACCCGCACATTGGTGATTTTCCTCTGGAGCAATGCGGCTTATCTGACTGGATGGCGTGTTTTGACAGGATCAAAAAGAACGCACCAGTTATGGCTGCATATGTTTTTGCGGATGTCAGACAGGCACTAAAATTTTGCCGGATAAGACAATTTGCAGTGTCAAATGTGCTTAATGATTTGCGTATGACCGATGTTGGTGAGTTTGCAAAACGTAAAGAGAGATTTCTCTCAGAGGATGAGTTAAGAGATGTATGTAACCATATCTTTAAAGAAAAGCTATGGGCGCTTGCTTCTCTTTATAATCGACGCGTTATGACAATATGTCTGATATTCGGTTGCCGATTGAGTGAGGTAAGGTTATCAACCTGGAGTGAGTGGGATTTTGAAAATTGGGTATGGACAGTTCCTGCTGAACATAGCAAGAATAAAAAAGAAATTATCAGACCTATTCCTCAAGGCATAAAACAGTGGCTGGTTAATCTTCATGCTGAAACTAAATATCGCAATTACATGCTAGGTTCATATCGTGACCAGAAACAAATAAGTACGGATGTAGGTAAGATCTGGAAGAGGTTAGGGCATAAATCATCATGGACTCTACATGATTTCAGAAGAACGATTTCTACATACTTAAATGATTTTGGCTGTGACTTTTTTGCCGTAGAAAGTTTGCTTGGACATACAATAAAAGGGGTGGCTGGAATTTATAATCGTAGTCAATATATGCATAAAAAATCTGAGGCTTTAGAACTATGGTTTGCTTACTTGGATGGATTGATTAATCAAAACTCTAAAGTGAAAGTATTAAAAAGAGAGGTGGCTTAATATGAAACCAATTGCAATTGTTGAAGAAAGTGATTTTGAATTTATGCCTGATGTAGACCAAATCATCCGTGACCCAGTGTGCCGCAAGTTGACTACGTTATCAAATACGACTCGATGGCGACTTGAAAAGGAAGGCAAGTTTCCCAAGCGTCGCAAGTTAGGGCGTAACGCTACGGGATACTTGTTGTCTGAAGTGCAGGCATGGGTGCGCGGAGAATGGAATACTCACCGATAACTCATCAGGTCAAAAAGGGAGTTCCCTCCCTTTTTTATCATAGAAATTTAACACGGTCAGGGTTACGACCAAAAGCATTATCATTGTATCTGATAGCAATTTCACCTAAAGGTGTGTGTTTATTTTCGCAAAAAATCAATCCTATATCTCTTTGTGAATGTTCTCGCAAAGCAGGATGGTGGTATTTCTTCAAAAAACTTTTGTCAAATATTAAGTGTTCTAGTAATGAGTATTGTTCAATTAATACTTTATAAGGATAATACTGATCGCCTTTTATTGCGTGCGCGCAATTAATAGCTAATAGATATGTAATTTCACTATCCATATGGGCACGTACAAGACTTGTATACTTTTTTTTATTTTTATAATCAAATGGATGATAGCCAGCGTTACTGTCAATGAATTTTAAGAGATGATACAGTATTCTAAAGTAGCTACCATAGAAGTCATCCATTTCATGCATGACTTCATTCTGTTTGTCAATGAATTTTACATCATCAGGGAGCGAGTTTGCTTCAATTAAAACTGAATGTGCATCAATTATTTTATTTATGTTTTCTTTGTATTCATTGGAAGATTTTAAAGATTGTAATGATTGATTATGCTGTTGAAGTAATAACGAAAACGTTGATTCTAATGATGATTGCTTTTTTGCTATCAATGCAACGATAACGGCTGCACAGGTACCAAATGCCACAAAGAAATTTATTATGTTTGATGGATCACTAATGTCACTAGCCAATTTAACACTCCTATTTCAAATGCATTAATAACATATTAATGTTTTAACCTTTAGGTTCAATTCCTTTACGGCGAAGTTCAGAACGAACCAAATCTTTAATCCAATTACCCAAACTCATCCCTTCATGCGCAGCAACTTCAGCCATTTGCTCTTTCAGTTCTGGATTGATGCGGATTTGAAAAGCTGGAGCTTTTCCGGCTCCTTTAGGTTGTTTATCTCTATGGATTACTGTTGACATGTGTGTACCTATTCAATAGCATGAAGACTCTATAGGTACATACACTAACATAGTGTTTAGTCTACAGACAACGCCCCAAAGTGCTCGCAACACATTTGGGGCGTCTAACCAAAAACCGTTAGAAGAGGTAACAGTTATGGCTGGAACACAGCATACCCAAACTCACCCTAAATTTACATGGTTGTTCTTAGCTACCCCTGAGATACACCCCGAATGTTCCCCTGTAGTTTTACGTTGTGATGCTGATTCAGAAGAGGCCGCTCGAGCTACCTTTCCTGAATGGCATCTAACCTTTGCCGCAAAAATTAGAACAGAAAGTCCTTTCTCATTCACATGGTCCACTTGGAGCGATTCAGATAGCGCAACTATCTGGTCAATCATGGGGAGTGAAATCAGTTTTCCACTGGAGGCGCGATATGTCTGATTCAAAATTACGGTATATCGGCGATCTTAAAAATCTTGAAAATCACGAAGAAGAGTTGCGAATTGCCTCGTTAAGCGCTGCACAAGTAAAAATTGTAGCGACCATGCTCACCTGTTATCCCAATGTGATGGAAGACGATGAGATTTCTGCTCTTGGCCAGTTGTTTGAATCTTTGGCCAGTAACTTGGATTGCTTCCTGAAGGCAGAACGTGAGCGTTTTGAAAATTGTTCGGAGGCGCAGCCATGATCAGCAACGTCAAATTTAGCGAACTGACAAACCGAGTTGATGTGCTGGTGGAGAAGGTATTGCACCTTGAGGCGCAGGTCAAATCACTTACCGATAGCCAGGGAGGGGTGATTCCGCCCGGTATGACCCCGGTAACTACGCTGGCGGCGCAGTTAGGCATTTCCACTAAGAAGGCCGAAGAACTGGCGAAAAATACGGGGGTAATGCTGGTACGGTTAAAATCAGGCGGGTTCGTGGCTCCTGACGAAAAATTCAGGGAGGCTGCGCGGCTGGTGCTGCGTAGTGCAAAACGTAAATACGGATCGGCGTACTGGTATCACCCGCTGATAGGTAAATTTCAGATGAGCGGAGGGGTCCCGAAATGAAACGTGCACCGAACTTAAAATTTCTGCCAAAGGAAAAATTTACAGAGGCAGTCATTTTTGCCGGGACTGATGCTTACGCTCATGCAAAGGGATGGGAAGAGGGGCTGGGTAAGCAAATTGCCGAAGATACAACGCCTCCTATCTATCTGGGACCAAAGCAACTGGCGGAACTGGATAACCTGCAAATTGTTGATAAAGGTCGCCGTAGCGCCCGTGTATATATTGCCGGAGATATCGAGCCGATACTGATTAACGCCATTGGTGAGAAGCTAGCGCGGGCAGGAGTGCAGGATGCCAAATTGTATAAGGGCATTCCGGATCGCCAGCCAGAGGACTGGCATGATTATCTGGAGAGGATCCGAACGGATAGTGTCGTTGTCGATCTTCCGGTTACGAAACGCGAACCAGCCCATATCGGAGTAGCACCGGCATTGAACCAGATGGGGGCCAGCCAGCGCGGTGAAGTCTTACTGGCGCATTATGACTGCGACCTGGCAATTCACGCCGACTCTGACACGGTGCACCACTATAACGGCGTGGTGTGGAATCCGCTTCCGGACAAAGAGCTGCAGCGCGAAATGGCGCAGATTTACATTGATGCTGAGGTGGCCTATTCGCAGAACGCCGTCAAATCGGCGGTAGAAACCATGAAACTGAGCCTTCCGGTTATGGGCGTGACAGAGCGAAATCTGATTGGCTTTAGTAATGGGGTATTTGATACCCGAACAGGACAATTCAGACAGCACAGCAAAACAGACTGGTTGCTGATCGCCAGTGAACTACCGTTCAGCCCACCAGCAGAAGGAGAAACGCTGGCCAGCCATGCGCCGAACTTCTGGAAGTGGCTCCGCCGCTCCGTGGCCAGTAATGACCGTAAAACAGATCGTGTGCTGGCAGCGTTGTTTATGGTGCTGGCGAACAGGTACGACTGGCAATTATTCCTGGAGGTAACGGGGCCTGGTGGCAGCGGTAAAAGTGTGATGGCAGAAGTCTGCACCATGCTGGCGGGTAAGGCTAATACGGTCTCTGCCAGCATGAAGGCGCTGGAGGATGCAAGGGACAGGGCGCTGGTGGTTGGCTACTCGCTAATCATTATGCCTGATATGACCCGGTACGCTGGTGATGGTGCAGGTATTAAGGCCATAACGGGTGGTGACAAGGTGTCTATCGATCCGAAACATAAAGCGCCATATTCAACCCGTATTCCGGCAGTGGTGCTGACGGTCAACAACAATGCTATGACATTCAGCGACCGCAGCGGGGGGATCTCGCGGCGACGGGTGATATTCAACTTTTCGGAGGTTGTACCGGAAAACGAGCGAGACTCGATGCTGGCAGAAAAAATAGAAGGGGAACTGGCTGTAGTTATCCGCCATCTGCTTACACGTTTTGCAGACCAGGACGAAGCCAGGCGGTTATTGTATGAACAGCAGAAATCAGAGGAGGCTCTGGCGATCAAACGTGAGGGGGATTCGCTGGTGGACTTCTGCGGTTACCTGATGGCGTCGGTAGTGTGTGACGGGATGTTTATCGGCAATGCCGAGATAGTGCCATTCAGCCCACGAAAATATCTGTATCACGCCTACCTCGCATACATGCGAGCCAATGGCCTCAACAGGCCCGTTTCGTTGATGCGGTTCGGAACCGATATGCCTGGCGCAATGGCTGAATATGGTAAGGAGTACCAGAAGCGGAAAACAAAGCATGGGATACGTTCCAACTTAACTCTGCACGATGATTCAGACGACTGGATGCCATCATGTAACAGTGTTTCTGACAGTGGTGAGATAGAGTAAAGTAACGGATAAAGTGTTCACCAGTATTCACCCTGTTAAAAAGTTTATCTATAACAGATGGTTAAGGGGTGAACACTTATTTATTAAGTATTCACCAGGTATTCACCTGTTCACCTTTTGACTGTTTTTTGTTCTAAATGGTGAAGGGTAGGGTGAACACTAGTGAATACCTGAAAGAAGAGTATTCACCACATAACTACATGAATTTAATTAAAAAATCCGTGATGGTGAACAGGTGAACACTTTAAACTGTATTTTTAATTTTTATAGCATATTGAACAATGCTGAAGCCCCTGCTCCAAGTATGGAAGCGACGGTACTATTTTCTAACAATTTTTGGAGACGGGATTTAGTCTCAGCATCATTGCTTCTTGCAACTTCCTCTACTAGCTTCTGCACTGATAGTTTTTATAACCTGACTGTTGTTGTTTCCAAGCTGAATTTGGGCATTGTTACAATTAGAAAGGCTAATGTTATGAATAGAATCATCACGTTTTCTGGATGCTTTGAGAGTAACAATTTGTGCTTCTGAATCGATATATGCAGACATAGCTGCAATATGCGATGTTACGTCTTTTGGTTCAGGGAAATGTATACCATCCCCTCTTAGGGTTCGATCTACATCTGCCATTTTCGAAAACACACGACGCACAAGAACATGCAGCAGACATCTTGCTTCTTCAATTACTGTATCTGGTGGCAAGTCACATTCAGTGGCTAACGTTCCGGCTTCTTCAAGGATGTTAAGGCTTTCGTTTTCAATATAAGGTTCAATAAAACCATTCCAAAAAACCATTACTGGCGATCCTGCAAAAGCTATCCCTTGATAGGTGATAATTGAGCCATCAAATCGTGCTATCTCAAACTTGGGACCAGCTTTCAAAAAAGCCCACTTTGTTACAAGTTTGAGCAGACGTTCATCTGCATCTTTAACTTTTTTTTCCAGTCTGCGAAAGACGGGGGTAGGTCTATGCCCAGGTAATCCCAATACTTCGAGCGACATAATAAAAAACCTCCATACACAATTTGTAATTCAGGGTAACCAAAATTCAAATTAATCATTAATCTGTTTTTATGGTTAAAAGTAATTTTACTTATCTGTTTTATCGATCAATACTGTATGTACATCTAGTACATATGGAGATCCAGAAGTGACCAAACAGAAAGCAATGTCGGTATATATCGATGATGAAACCACCTTAGTGCTCAATCGTCTGCGTGAAGAAATTCGCCAGCGCTATGAGCGTGAAGGTATCCCCGGTAATGCCCCCACCATTGGCTGGCTTGCCCGTTCCCTGCTGCGTGAAAAATTGGGGATGGCTCCTGCAAAAAACGACGCGCCCGGTGCGCTCTAAGGCTGGTCTGCAATGGAAATATCACTGTATGAACCGATAGAAGGGATGACGGCGAAACGCTTCCGTGATGCCCTGCAGGTGGCACAAGGCCCGGTAACAGTCGCAATCAATAGCGGTGGCGGAAACGTTACTGACGGAATGGCGATTTTTAACGCCTTACGCGGTTACAAAGGCCATACGGTTGCCCGCATTGATGGTATTGCCGCATCAATGGCGACCATCGTTGCACTTGGAGCTAAACGCGTCGCTATGGCCGATAACGGCTGGTGGATGGTTCACAATCCGTGGGGAGTGATGGCGGGTGAGGCCGGGGATATGCAACGTCATGCGGAAGTGCTGGAAAAAATCGGTAAAACGATGCTGGCCACCTATGTAGCTAAATCCGGTCTTCCCGAGTCAGAAGTAAAGGCCATGATGGATGCTGAAACCTGGTTAACGGCAGCGGAGGCAAAAGAAAAAGGTTTTGTGGATGAAATCTACCCGGCAGAAGGGCAGATGTTCGCGATGGCGCCGGGCTGTGATTCGCTAGTGGCCAAATTTACCCGAACGCCGGAACAACTGCGTGAAGCGATGAAGACCACCAGCCAGCCAGAAAACACAGAGCAGAAAGCAGACGTTCTTTTTGCAGCTTTTGCGGGGCATGAGTGGGCCGCCGGTATCCGGGCTGAGTTTGTGAGTGGCTGCATCACAGAGGCGCAGGCCAGACAAAAAATTCTAACCAATCTGGCTGCGGGAACGACACCGTGTGCCGGACCAGGAGCATATAACGTGTACTCAGGAAACGGGAACATTGTAGGGGACTCAGTTAAGGCGGCATTGCTGGCGCGTACAGGGCTGGAAACAGCTGAAAAAGATAACCGCTATAACGGCTATACGCTGCGGGAACTGGCGCGAGCTTCGCTGGTTGATCGTGGGGTAAGTGGTATTCCGGGGAATCCGCTGGGTATGGTCGGAATGGCGTTTACACACAGCAGCAGTGATTTTGGTGGCATCCTGGCGGACGTTGCGAATAAATCTCTGTTGAAAGGCTGGGATAACTCGCCTGAAACATTCCAGCAGTGGACGAAAAAAGGGACGCTTCCTGATTTCAAAGTATCCCATCGTGCTGGTCTTGACGGCTTCAAGTCGCTGCGAGAGGTTCGCCCGGGGGCTGAATATAAATATGCCACGACCTCAGATCGTAGCGAGCCAATTGCTCTCGCGACTTACGGCGAACTGTTCAGCATCGATCGCCAGGCCATCATTAACGATGATATGAGCGCTTTAACCAGCATTCCTCAAAAAATGGGCGCGGCCGCAAGCCGTACGGTCGGGGATCTGGTCTATGCCGTGTTGCTGGGCAATCCCAAAATGGGTGATGGCAAAACGATTTTCGATGCAGCACATAACAACCTGATGAAGATTGCACTGGATATCCCGGGGCTGAGTGCCGGGCGAAAAGCTATGCGTATGCAGAAGAACGGCGCTGGTGCTGTTCTTAATATCCCGCCACGCTTCCTGCTGGTCCCGGTTGAACTGGAGGATAAGGCCAATCAACTGATTCGTTCCACCTCGTTACCTGAAGCGCAGAACAGCGGGGTATTCAACCCGTATAACGATGCGCTGACGGTAATTACTGAGCCGCGGCTGGATGCTGAAAGTCTTAAGGCCTGGTACATGCTGGCGGGACAGGGAGAAGACACCATCGAGGTGGCTTATCTGGACGGTATTGAAACGCCATACCTGGAGCAACAGCAGGGCTTCACCGTTGATGGTGTAACGTTCAAGGTACGTATCGATGCGGGAGTTGCCCCACTTGACTGGCGCGGCCTGGTGAAGTCGGAAGGGGCTTAATGAATTCTGGTGGTAATCCTTTTGGCGGTCTTCGGGCCGCCTTTTTTACGGGTCCTCCTGGCGATTATGTACACCGAGGGGGCGGCGACACGCGGAAAACGGCTGATTTTTCGCATTTAATGCGTGCAGCAGCGACTGGTTAACTAACTGAAAAATAATGATTCAGGTTGCTTTTGCTGCAAAAGTGACCGTGCAGCAGAGGTAAGGATGAAACTGAGTAAAACGCAGGTAAATGTTACGCAACTGGCGGAGCTTGTGGGCATGAACCGAAACCTTGTAGCGCGGCGTCTGCGTGATATGGAGCTGGCTGGCGGTAATGGTGAAAATCTCAAGTTGTACGAACTGGGGCCAGCGCTTCAGGGATTACTGACGCCATCAATGAAAGAAAATGGTGAGATGTCGCCGCAGGACCGAAAAGCCTGGTATCAGTCAGAAAATGAAAGGCTGAAATTTGAAGCAGCCTCACGGAAATTGATTCCTGTAGAGGAAGTGGCCCGCGAATATGCATCACTGGCTAAAGCGGTAGTAATGATGCTGGAAACCCTGCCAGATATTCTGGAACGTGACTGTGCTCTTACACCAACAGCCGTTACACGTGTCCAGACCATTATTGACGATCTACGGGATGAAATGGCGAGGAAAATTGAGGAAAGTGAATCAGGGGAAGGTTGGCCGTTAGTTAACAGAGTTTAGACAGTAAGTATCGTAGACACTTCTGGAATAAGTGATTTTGATCTCAGAATATAGAAAATATAAATTTAATTGATTAGCAATAGTTGAATACTATAAATTCGCCTATATGTGACTAACTACATAATAAACATAGGTAAAAATAATGGCCGGACAATTAGATGACGCAGCAAAGCAAATATTAGCAACTCTCCTTACAGATTTTATGGATAGGGGGTTGAGTGCCAAGGAACTTAAGAAGGGGTACGAAGGGCCTAAGATCGATGTCTTGGCAACGGCTGTATGTGATAACGACGAAATTACTAAAGTTGATTTTGAAGTATCATTTGGCGAACTTGAAGATAAAAAGTTGGTTAAAACCGGACCAATGACGTTTTACGAAAACAAACCTGATAGCCAAATTTTTATTATGTCTGCGTATAGCAAACGCGAGTATGCATATCTAACTGAAGCTGGCTATAAAGAGGCTAGAAAATCACCTAACAAGCCGATGCAGCCCGTGAAACGAGTTATCAACAACGTTAACATTTCAGGTGGACAGTTTAGTAATCTTCAATTAGCTACGGGAGATGGAATTAGCCAGTCAATGGCTGTATCCACTACTGGTGCTGATTCTGAAATTGTTGCGAAGCTAATTGCGATTCTTGAATCACAGGGACAAGTAGTTGCTGACGAGCAACGAGCCGACATTACTGCCGCAGTAGCTGCTGCAAACGAAGGAGATGGAAAACAGGCCAAATCATTACTGGCAAAGGTCTGCGGTCAAGCTTGGGAATCGGTACAACCTGTTATGTGGCCTATTGTTGGTGAGTTAGTCAAAAAAAGTTTAGGGTTGTGATGCAGTTGATATCCTTTAGGCCGCATTTGCGGCCTTTTTTATTTACTTTCTCTGTGTATTGCAATGTGTATTGCAATTCCCTTCCCCTATAGATTCTGGCTATGAAACATAGCTAAAAATCAGTCAGTTATTTCAATTCGTTTCATTAAGGATTATGAAGAGAGTGAGCGCGTGGCGGCACGTATTGCGGCGGCGCTGGGTTTCTATATCAAACGTGGGGATGCTCAGTCCCTTGATACTGAAACCGAGTTTTCAACACCGGGTGGACAGCGCCATTACGATATTGCGCCGGGGATGATTTATGACGAGCTAAAGCCAGGCGAGGATCTGGGCATGGTGGAGTCGAATCGCCCGAATGTTCATCTGT
>NZ_CAMSEL010000018.1:0-135892 GCF_947057495.1 Citrobacter sp. Marseille-Q5395
TGCCCACACAGATTGTCTGATAAATTGTTAAAGAGCAGTGCCGCTTCGCTTTTTCTCAGCGGCGCGGGGTGTGCATATTACGCCATCCCGCTTCAGAGTCAAGCATTTATTTTTGCTTTTCTCCGCGAAGTTCTCAGTGGAACCCCGCTGACCCGGCGGCCTGTAGTCCGTTGTTCCGTGTCAGTGGAGGCGCATTATAGGGAGTTATTTCAGACTGACAAGGGGAAATTTAAAATAACTTTCTGAGTGCGTGTTTTTTCACCAAAACTGATTAAACCGTCAGCTTTTCGAGCGTTTTGAAGCCATAACGCTGCAAAACGGGCAATAATTGTTCAGCTTCTGTCGTCATTGCCATGCAGAAGGCAATGTTCTCATCAGTTGATTTCGCATCAGGCGCTTCATGTTCTAATAACCAAGCCGTTCGACGCGCAATCGCTGCTCCTGAATCCACCAGTCGCGTCCCTTCAGGAAGAACCTGCAAAAGTTCTTCCTGTAATAGAGGGAAATGCGTACATCCCAGGACCACCGTATCCGGTGGCTCTGGCATCCGTAGCCACGGCCGCAGAATACGACGCAGTTCCTCCAGGGAAACGGGTTCACCGTGCAGCTTCGCTTCAGCCAGCTCCACCAGCTCAGCAGATCCCAGCATTGCAATCTGGCATTCGTTAGCAAACCGCTCAATCAGTTCGTGCGTATAAGAGCGCTTTACTGTCGCACGCGTAGCCAGTAACCCGACGATGCCATTAGCCGTGAGTCGCGCCGCCGGTTTAATAGCGGGTACAACACCAACTACAGGGAAGGCGAACTTTTCGCGTAAGGCGGGGAGTGACACCGTACTTGCGGTATTACACGCGATGACAGCAAGTGAAAGGGGGTAGCGCAGCTGAACCGCAGTAACTATCTCAACGACACGCTCGACAATAAACTCCTCGCTCTTCTCTCCATAAGGAAAGGCAACGTTATCGAAAGCGTATATATAGTGGAGATCCGGCAAGAGATTCCGGATCTCATTGTAGACCGACAACCCACCGACGCCGGAATCAAACACCAGCACGGTGGGACGTGGATCAGAAGGTGTAGCTGCCAGACAAGGTGTATTCCCGTCCTGCAGTTTGGTAGCCATATACTGTCTCGTAATCTTTATCGAACAGGTTGGCGATTTTACCACGAACTGTCAGCTGTGAGGTGACCGGATATGAAAGTCCAATATCCCACAGACTAACACCACCTAGTTTAACCGGATGAGAAGTGCCGGTTGCTTCGTCATAGGCGTTGTCATTGCGCTGCCCCATATACTGGTAAGCCACATTCCAGCCGAGATCATAAATCTGCCCCGTCAGCTCATACTTCACCTGCTGTTTCGCACGGCGAGCAAGGGTCTTATTGGTTTCATCATCGCGCGGATCAACATATTGCAGCGTCAGGTGATGTTCCACCGGGCCGGTCGTCACATTCCCCGTCCACTCAAGCCCCTTAATAGTTGCCGACTTGACGTTGACATACTGGTTGAGGCCATTAGTGCTTTTATAGTCTATCAGGTTTTGAATTTCATAACGGTATGCCGAGAGACGCCAATCCAGTGGCCCGGTTAAACCATCAATCCCCGCTTCCCACTGTTTAGACTCTTCTGGCTTCAAATCCGGGTTGGCAGAGATACCAGAATAATATTCCGAAGCATAACGTGTAGCGCCAAACTGCTGACCCAGAGACGGCGCCAGGAAGCTGGTTCCGTAGGAAAGCGTTGCGCGATAGCCGTCCACAAACTCCCAACCGGCGGCGGTCTGCCACGTACCATGCCAGCCAAACTGCTCGTCGTGGTCTTCACGGCCTGAAGCTTCCAGCGTCACACTATCGATCTGCTGTTGCCCGGTCAGGTAAAGCCCGGTGGTATCGCGTTTGTAGACATCGGATTTTGTTGTGCTGCTGGATGTCAGCTTTTCCTGTTTCCAGTCAACACCACCATTAATCGCCCCATGCCCGACCTCAACGCTATTACCCCACTGGATATAGCGCTGTTCCATGTCATCCAGCGTGGCATCACCCGCATAGCGACCAAGATTATTGGTGTAGTTGTAATTTTTAAGATGTTGGTAATTAGCGATCAGTTGGGAAGAATAGATACCAGAATTGTAGCGCAGACCTGTATCCCAGGATTGGTTGTAATTCTGGCCTTCTTCATTACCTTTAGCAGAACCATATGCTGAACCCTGGTCGTAATCGCTGTTAGCGGTATAGCTATAGCCGCGGAAGAAGCCAGAGAGGTTATCGTCAAACTTGTGCTGCACGCCACCCCAGAACAGCTTATTACGGTAGCCATCACGATCGCTGTCACCGCTGTAAGGAGAATTAGGCTGGATATTAAAGCCTTTGGTGGTCTGGTACGCGCCGGCCGCTGTCACCATCGTGTCGCCAAAACGCTTGTTAACCGCACCATCATAGGTCTGGTAGCCGTGCGTTCCCATCCCTGCATTAATTTGCGCGCGCTCATCATCCGACATGGTAATGATATTGACCACACCACCAATCGCGCCAGATCCGTACACCGCTGAACGCGGTCCGCGAATGTATTCAATGCGTTGCACCAACGATACCGGAATCTGACCAATATCAATCGCGTTGCCAATACCCGCACGCGCCATTGGCACACCATCAATCAATACCAGAACATGGCGCGATTCAGTGCCACGGACATACAGAGAAGAACTACTCCCCATACCGCCACTCTGCGAGATGTCCACACCAGGAAGGCGGCGCATTACGTCATTGAGATCTTTTGACTGCCAGCGCTGAATATCTTCATGTGTCACCACATCGGTAGGCGCCAGAACAGTATTAACAGGCTGCTGAAAACGGTTCGCAGTGACGACGAGTGTATCCGGGCTAGCGTCCTGCGCCCAACCAGAAGATGCCGCGACGGAGAGTGCCGTCAACAGCAACGATTTTTTAATCATTGTAAAGCATCCACAATATAAGAAGGATGCCGCAGGCCCCACCGATAGTACGCGATGGTGAAAACCAGATGCGACGTTAGCCGGCAGGTCTTCGGGCTTGGAAGGTTATTCAGGATATAGAATAAAAAGAAATGAAGACTTCCCACCCGCAGGCAGTGTCTGCTTACGCTCTCATCTCACCTTTCTTTACCGCTGCGCGTCAGCTCCAGATTCACACTGGATTCCCTATTAACTCACAGGACCGGAACGCGGATGCTACAGTCTGTTACAACCTTGTGTCCAGACCGTATATCACAATATCGGAAATCATCAATAACTGGACATCTACTGAGCAATCCCTACAATCCCCGCGTACTTTTATTTTTCAGGATACATCATGACCCCCGAACACCTTCCGACAGAACAGTATGACGCGCAGTTAGCTGAAAAAGTGGTGCGTTTGCAGAGCTTAATGACACCATTCTCTGATCAAGCTCCGGAAGTGTTTCGCTCACCGGTCAGTCATTACCGCATGCGCGCTGAATTCCGCCTGTGGCATGACGGTGATGACCTGTATCACATCATGTTCGATCAACAGACCAAAAGCCGTATTCGCGTCGACAGCTTTCCGGCGGCCAGCGAACTCATCAACACGCTGATGACGGCAATGATTGAAGGTGTTCGCAACAACCGTATCCTGCGTCACAAACTCTTCCAAATTGATTACCTCACCACCATGAGCAATCAGGCGGTGATATCTATGCTGTATCACAAAAAGCTGGATGACGAATGGCGCCAGGAAGCCAAGGTATTGCGTGACGCGTTGCGTGCACAGAATCTGAACGTGCATCTGATTGGTCGGGCAACCAAAACCAAAATCGAGCTCGATCAGGATTATATCGACGAGCGTTTGCCGGTTGCGGGGAAGGAGATTATCTACCGCCAGGTTGAGAACAGCTTTACACAACCCAACGCCGCCATGAATATTCAGATGCTGGAATGGGCGATTGATGTCACCAAAAATTCAAAAGGCGATCTGCTCGAACTTTACTGCGGCAACGGTAACTTCTCACTAGCCCTGGCACAAAATTTCAACCGCGTACTGGCAACCGAAATCGCCAAGCCATCTGTTGCAGCCGCACAGTACAACATTGCAGCCAACCACATAGATAACGTACAAATTATTCGTATGGCAGCTGAAGAGTTTACTCAGGCGATGAACGGTGTACGTGAATTCAACCGTTTGCAGGGAATCGATCTGAAGAGCTACCAGTGTGAAACCATTTTCGTGGACCCACCGCGTAGCGGTCTGGACAGCGAAACGGAGAAGATGGTGCAGGCGTATCCGCGAATTCTGTACATCTCTTGCAACCCGGAAACACTGTGTAAGAACCTGCAAACATTAAGCCAGACGCACAATGTTTCACGTCTGGCTCTGTTCGATCAGTTCCCGTATACGCACCATATGGAGTGTGGTGTATTGCTGACAGCAAAGTAGTTTGCAGTCCTGTAGGCCCGATATGCACAGCACCATTGGGCCTACAGAGCGGAGAAATTATTCAGAGATCTCCTGCTTACGGTTACGCACTTTGAAGCCGATCCAGAACACCAGAATTACCGACAGTACCGCCGGGAAGAAGTTAGAGCCGATATCCGGATATTCAGCCCGCACTACGGTACTGTACAGCAGGACGCCGAGAATGAAACAGGCAGCAGCCAGACCCGGCAATCCCACAGGCATGGTGCGATTTTGGTAACGTTGATGCAGGCAGTAAACCGTCAGCACCAGCGAAATAATCGGGAATACAGAGAATGGCACAATGGAGCTAAACAGCGCCGCGAATGTGCCATTGATCGATAAGCCAGCAACCAGCGCCAGCAGCAGAGTACCTTTATCTTGACCTGACTGTTTCATTGCTCGTCCTTCTCGTTACTCGGAGTGATGCGTCATCTTCTCTTGTTCACGTCGGTACCAATAAAATGCGCCTTTCGCGATCATGCGCAGCTGCAATACCAACCGCTCTTCCAACTGCCGGCGCTGTTCTGCGCCAACATCCAGTGCCTCTGCCCCCGCACTGAAAACAATCGTCACCATGGCTTCAGCTTGCGCTTCAGTAAACGCACGAGGCATATGGTTTTCGAGTTCCAGATAGTCCGCAAGTTCCGCAATGAAATGCTGAATTTCACGCGCTACCGCTGCACGAAACGCTGCGGAGGTACCAGAGCGCTCGCGCAATAATAAACGGAAGGCGTTGGGATTGTTGCCAATGAATTCCATAAATGTTGAGACCGAGGTACGGATCACACTACCGCCCTTGGCGATACGCTGACGCGCCTGGCGCATTAGCTGGCGCAGCATCAGACCACTCTCGTCTACCATCGTCAGGCCGAGTTCATCCACATCGCGAAAATGGCGATAAAAGGAAGTTGGGGCAATGCCCGCTTCACGAGCGACTTCTCGTAAACTGAGGCTGGCAAAACTACGTTCTGCGCTCAGTTGACTAAATGCAGCTTCTACCAGCGAACGCCGGGTTTTTTCTTTTTGTTGCGCTCTAACGCCCATCACGATGTCTGAATCCTTCCATATACCTTGCTGGCACTATACCAGAGATTAGGTTGTTGGCATGGCTTTGTGAATGTTTGTTTACGCGCAGTTTGTGCTTCGACTTCGCAAAAAAGCACAACGATAATTGGGTTATCCCGACAACGATGTTACTATTCTGTTGCTTTTATGTATAAGAACAGGTAAGCCTGACCATGTCACATTCCTACGATTACGATGCAATAGTAATAGGTTCCGGTCCCGGCGGCGAAGGCGCTGCAATGGGTCTGGTTAAGCAAGGAGCTCGCGTCGCGGTTATTGAGCGCTATCATAATGTCGGCGGCGGTTGTACCCACTGGGGCACTATCCCGTCTAAAGCGCTCCGCCACGCAGTCAGCCGTATCATTGAATTCAATCAGAACCCCCTTTACAGCGACCATTCCCGACTCCTCCGCTCCTCCTTTGCCGATATTCTCAATCACGCTGATAACGTGATTAACCAGCAAACGCGCATGCGGCAAGGGTTTTACGAGCGTAACCACTGCGAAATTCTGCAGGGGAATGCCCGCTTTGTTGATGAACACACCATTGCTCTGGAATGCCACGACGGCACAGTGGAAACGCTAACGGCAGATAAATTTGTTATCGCCTGTGGCTCACGCCCTTACCACCCTGTTGATGTCGACTTCTCCCACCCGCGCGTTTACGACAGCGATTCTATCCTCAGCCTGCACCATGAACCTCGCCATGTGCTGATTTATGGCGCTGGCGTGATTGGCTGTGAATATGCGTCGATTTTCCGCGGAATGGACGTCAAAGTTGATTTAATCAACACCCGCGACCGTCTGCTGGCGTTCCTCGACCAGGAGATGTCCGATTCGCTCTCTTATCACTTCTGGAACAGTGGTGTTGTTATTCGCCACAACGAAGAATACGAGAAGATTGAAGGCTGTGATGATGGCGTCATCATGCACCTGAAATCCGGCAAAAAGCTGAAAGCCGACTGCCTGCTGTACGCGAATGGTCGCACCGGGAATACAGATTCACTGGCGCTGGAAAACATTGGCCTGAAAACAGACAGCCGCGGGCAGCTCAAAGTGAATAGCATGTACCAGACAGCGCTGCCGCATGTGTATGCCGTGGGAGATGTTATCGGCTATCCGAGCCTTGCATCTGCAGCCTACGATCAGGGCCGCATTGCCGCCCAGGCGCTGGTGAAAGGTGAAGCTAACGCACATTTGATCGAAGACATTCCGACTGGCATTTACACCATTCCGGAAATCAGCTCTGTCGGGAAAACCGAACAGCAGTTAACAGCAATGAAAGTCCCTTACGAGGTTGGTCGTGCTCAGTTTAAACATCTGGCTCGCGCCCAAATCGTCGGGATGAGTGTAGGAACGCTGAAGATCCTGTTCCATCGTGAAACCAAAGAGATTTTAGGGATCCACTGCTTTGGAGAACGCGCTGCCGAAATTATTCATATCGGTCAGGCGATAATGGAGCAAAAAGGTGGTGGTAACACCATTGAGTACTTCGTTAACACCACCTTTAACTACCCGACCATGGCGGAAGCCTATCGGGTAGCGGCGCTAAATGGCCTAAACCGCCTGTTTTAACGCACTGTCGAAATGGCCATCCATTGCTCCACGGATGGCCTCTGCCAGCTGTTCATAACGGCTGCGCAGCGGCGAGCCAGGACGATACACCAGGCCAATCGTACGGCGTGGTTCAGGCTTAATGCACGGCAGATAGACAACACCATCACGTTTACGCTCCGGTGGAACCGCCAGCGCGGGCAATAAGGTAATACCGCTGCCTGCCGCCACCATGTTACGCAGCGTTTCCAGGCTGGTAGCCCGGAAATGGGTATCTTCATCTGCACCCGCTTCAAAGCAGAAACCCATCGCCTGGTCACGCAGACAGTGGCCATCTTCCAGCATCAGCAGTTTTTCACCCGCCAAATCGGACATCGGAACGCACTCGCGATTTGCCCATGAATGTTCTTCATAGATCGCCAGCAACATCGGCTCATCAAATAGCGGAACTTCGATGAATGCCTCACTCTCTTTCACCAGCGCCAGAATTACGCAGTCAAGCTTACCGCTATCCAGTTGCGCCAGCAGCTGATGCGTCTGCGCTTCATGCAGGTACATTTCCAGTTTCGGGAAGGTCTGGTGCAACATAGGGATAATATGCGGCAGCAGATAAGGTCCCACCGTTGGGATCAAACCAATATGCAGAGGACCAGACATTGTCTCGCCTTGTTGGCTTGCCATCTCCTTGAGCACTTTGACCTCACGCAGCACAGTGCGCGCCTGATCCACCAGCAGTAAACCTGCCTGAGTGAACAGCACTTTACGACTCGTACGCTCCAGCAGCATGACGCCAAGCTCATCTTCCAGCTTACGGATTTGCCCGCTAAGCGTTGGCTGGCTGACGTGGCAGGAGTCCGCCGCTCGTCGGAAGTGACGATGTTCGGCTAGCGCTACCAGGTATTCAAGATCACGAATATTCATTATTCATCCTCCATTGCCACGATAGTTCATGGCGATAGGTAGCATAGCAACGAACGATTATCCCTATCAAGTTTTCTGTTTAATAATGCACCACAGAAACGGAGCGGTACCCTTTAACCCTTGAAGTCACTGCCCGTTCAGAGAGTCTCTCTCATACTCGAAATAACTAAAGCCAACGTGAACGTTTGCGGACCTCTGGTCCGCTTTTTTTTTGCGTAAAAAAGCCCGGCTTAATGCCAGGCTGGATTGATACAACAATGTGCTGTTGTTACGTTGCTACCGTGCTCAGTGCATCAGCGACACGTTTGAACCGTTCGAATCGGCTCCGCAACATACTATGTTTCGCCGCATCCGGCTCCAGGCGAATCACTGGTGGCAGGGTCGCTTTAATCGCCTGTTCAAAACCTGAATAATCACCGGTTCCCACGGCAGCACACATTGCAGCCGCCCGGCAACCGGACTGTTCAATATCAACAATCTCAATCGGCAAGTTACTGGCATCGCAAAACATTTGCATCCAGATGCGCGAATGCGTTGGACCACCGGTAAAACGAATTGATTCCGTGCCGTCACTGAGCTGCAACAATTTGTCCTGATGCAATAAATGCGAAAAAACGACACCCTGATAGATTGCGTAAACCATATCCGCAACATCGTGATGGCCTCCTAACCCGAGAAATCCACCACTCAATGAATCGCAGTAGTTTGAGCCGTACAACCAGGGGAAAAATAGAATGCAGTCCTGTTTCTCGTAGCCACAAGCCGCCCATTGGTTGAGCGTGTCATGATCGTCCAGTAAATCCGGGAAAAAACGATTAATAAACCAGGTCAAATTACTGGCAGAAGTAGGGCTTCCTTCATGGGCAAAGTATTGCCCAGGGATACTGAATTTCCCCCACACATACGGATATTCTGCCGGAATGATGTTATCAAAAACGCGGGTGGCAATAGACCATGTTCCAGCAACAGCGCTGAGTTGCGTATTGTCATACACTCCGGAGGTCATTGCTGCGCCAACAACATCAAAGACGCCGCCAAAGACCGGCGTTCCCGGTTTTAATCCACACAATGCGGCAGCGTCTGTCGTAACGACTCCTGCCAGATCGGCGGAGCCGATCACCTTAGGCATACACCCCATCATCTCTTCAATGCCAAATATCGAGAACAATTCAGGATCGAATTCATTACGTTGCAGATTGAATAACTGGCTGCCCGAAATATTGGTCTCTTCACAGGTAAATTCAGCCGTAAGGCAGTAACGTATGTAGTCGTGAGCCATCAAAACATAGCCCGTACGTGCGTAATTCTCCGGCTCATGCTGCTTCAACCACCCCAACAACGCGACCGGATGAGAAGGCCATAGTTGTTGGAAACTGCGTGGATAAGCCAAACGATCGATATCCTGCGCCTTCCAGGCAGTAACCAAGGGCTGGGCCCGAGAATCAGAGGACACAATACCATTGCGTACCGGGTGCCCTGACTTATCGACCAGATAAAGCCCCTTACCGTGTGAGGAAAAACCAATCCCGTGAATCTGTTCCGCTGAAAGATGGCTCTCTGTCAACGCTCGCCGGATAACTTCACAGGTTGTCATCCAGAGGTCAGTCATATCACGTTCACAAAACCCCGCCTGCGGACTCAATAATGGTAAGGTCTGGGCGGCCACAGTGATTTCCTTACCCTCGGCAGTGTAGAGCCCCACTTTGGTAACAGTGCCGCCCAAATCAATGCCCATATAGTAATGGTCCATCGTATTCTCCTTATCCGGCGATAAGCGACCGCTCGTCATACCATCCAGCCGCCTGCATCTTGCTCTCTATCCACTGGCGTGCGTGAATAATTTCCAGTAATGGCTCTGCAGATTTTTCCGTCCACATTTCTATCAAGAAGGTTCCCCGATAGTTAAGTTGGCGTAATATTTTGAATAATTTGATAAAATCTACGCAACCTTCACCAAAGGGAACATCGCGGAACTGCCCTGGGGAATCCGGTGTCACTGGAAATGTGTCTTTAAGATGGATTGCGGCAATCCGATCAATACCTTTTGCCAGTTCACTCTCCAACTCGTTGCCCCATGCAGTTAGATTGCCGACATCAGGATAAACGGCAAACCATGGAGAGTTAATTTTGGCATCCAGCAATTTCCATTTACTGATGGAGTTAATAAAAGGTGTATCCATAATTTCCACAGCGCACATAACCTGTGCAGCCGCAGCTTGTTCCGCCGCCCAAGCCATCGCATCTTCAAACCAGGCAATAGTTTCATCATTTTGCGGCTCATAATAAACGTCATAACCGGCAAGCTGGATGGTTCTAATCCCCAGATCCTGCGCCAGTCGTAGCGCTTTTTGCATAATAATTCGCGCTTGCTGTCGGGTATCACTATCGCGACTGCCAAACGGAAAACGTCGATGGGCAGAGAGGCACAAGGTTGGAATACGTACCCCTGTCTTCTGAATGGCGCTGATAATTTCCATACGATCCGCAAGGGACCAGTCCAGGCGAGCAAGTCGGTCCTCACTCTCATCCACCGACATTTCAACAAAATCAAAGCCGCATGATTTAGCCAGTGCAAGCTTCTCGACCCAACTGGTGTTCCTGGGGAGCGCCTTTTCATAAATACCTAACGGGTGGCTACGCATTATCTTCCCTCACGAGTTGCCAATTGTTGTTGAAACGCTTTCCGACTGTTATTCATGGCGCGCCGTGCCTGCCATTTTTGTTTGAAGAACTTAAATGCCAGTGCGGCAATCAATGTAATCCCCCATACAGCCAGATTAAAATGCAGGCTAAGACCAAGCAGGCTAAGCCCGGTAGCAATAACCTGGAGCACCAATAGTGCGCAAAATACATGAGCAACTTTGCCTACCCCACCGAACGGATCGGTGCCGCCCAAAACAATAGCCAGTACTGTGAGCAGAAGATAAGAATCACCATACCCCATACGAGCGGAATTGAAGCGGGCAAGCATAATCAGCCCCGCCAGGACGCATAACAGACTGGAGATAGCATAAATAGCAATCAGCACGCGCTCAGTGCGAATGCCGCTAAACCAGGTTGCATTAATATTGCTGCCGCACATATAGATGACTTTTCCAGTGCGCGTTTTTCCAAGGAATAGTGCCAGCCCGAGAGTCGTAATGATAAAAATCACCATCGGAACCGGCATCCCATAAATGACCTCTGACCCAATGCTACGGACTATCGGTGGCATACCACTTAAGGCAGCGCCTTTAGTGAGATAAATACCAATACCACTGATAATCGTCATACTGCCCAGTGTTACCAAAATTGGGTGTGCGCCAACACGAGAGATGATCATTCCTGTCACAACGCCAATCGCGACAGCGATCATCATCGCTCCCACTATCGCCAAAAATAACCACCCTAACTGCATACTGGTAGAAGCATCAGCAGGTACAAATTGGATCAACAGCCAGGCCATAAACAGGCTGGTTAGATTAGCGGTACCAATAATCGCCAGATTCAGCCCACCGCTCAGCATTGGCACAAACATCGCAAAAGTGAGCAATCCCAACTCGGGTAGCTGGAAGGCAATACTCAGAAAAGTATTATCGGTAAAAAAACGTCCGGGCATCGCCAGGCTAAAAGCCACTACTGCAAAGAAACATATCGCCAGTAAGCCGGAGCTGGTGCCATCAATTGGTAAAAATGCCTTTTTTTTCATTTCACGCCCCCTGTCAGACAAATCCAACGTCCGTTTCTTTACGCTTTTTGTAATGGGTGACGCAGATAGCCGAAACAATCACCACACCGATGACGATATTGACGAAGTAGCTGGACACGCCAATCAAGTTGAGACCATTTTTGAGTATGCCGATGAGGAAGACCCCCATAAGCGTACCGATCACCGAACCACGACCTCCGGATAAGCTAGCACCTCCCAGTACAGCAGCGGCCAGAACATCCAATTCACCGCCAACCAACGCATTGGGAACAACCTCGCTCATGCGGTAAGCCTGCAGCATTCCGCCGATCGCCGCCGCCGCGCCAAGATAGCCGTAGGCGAACAAATAAATCAGTGAAACCCGGATACCAATACGCCGCGCCGACTCTGTACTGCCGCCCACAGCATAAAGCTGACGTCCAATATGGGTTTTCGTCATTACAATCCATGTAAAACAGGCCATGCCCAGCATCACTATCAGAGGTAATCCAACCTGATAAACCTCCCCTTCAAATTCGAAGCTAAAAAGGGAACGTTGCGTTATCCACCAGTCAGGTAAGTCATAGATACTGTGACCATTAGTCAGCCACATCAACATGCCGAATAACAACGACTGCATACTGATGGTGATAATGATGGAAACTACGTTGAGGTAATAAATGAGGATCGCATTGATCAGGCCAAACAAAACACCCAGAGAAATAGCAACCCCGAGACATAGCAGTGGATTGGCTATTGTTTCGTTAAGCAGTAATGACGCCACCACATACTGAACAACTGAGGCTACAGCAGCGAATGAAATATCAATTCCTCCTGTCACCAGCACAACAAAAAGCCCGAGGGCAAAGATCCCTGTAACGGCATAGCTTTCTGTCAGATCCAGCAGGTTTTGAATTGACAGAAATTGATCATTCATAAGAGAAAACAGTACCAGCATCAGGGCGATAACCCATCCCAGCCATCCTTCGACTGAACGTGGAAACCGCAGGTGCAATAAACTAGCCATTAATCACCTCCGCTAGCTGTTGTTCGGTATAGAGAGAAGGCTGCAGTTCGTTAATAATCTTCCCACGCCGCATGTGAAAAATACGATCGCAGTTGTAATACGCTTCTGGCGCTTCATCAGTAATCAGCAAGACTGAAATACCTACACCGGAAAGCCGGTGAATAAGCTGATAAATACTGTCTTTCGCTCCTATATCGACACCAACTGTAGGGGCATCAAGAATAAGTACTTTTGGACGCGTTAAAATCCATTTCGCCAGCACCACTTTTTGTTGATTACCACCAGAAAGTGTTGAAAGTGGGTTATCAGGATTGGTGACTTTAATATCCAGATCCTGAATCCATTCTTTAACCAAGGCGTCCTGGCGTTTTTCATCAATAAATTGCCATGGTGTTTTTAACCGGTTAAGAATCGAAAGTACCATATTGTCACTGACTGACTGGGATAAAACCGCTCCCAATGTAAGACGATCTTCAGAGACATAGGCAATACCTAATTTCGCTGCCTGGGTATTATCTTTAATCACAACTTTTTTACCCTCCAGATAGATATCTCCGCTATCTGGATGAGTAATACCAAATAGGCTCAACGCCAGCTCTGTTCGTCCCGAACCTAACAAACCGCACAATCCCAGAACCTCACCCTGGTGAAGTTTCAGGGAAATATCTTCAAATTGTCCTTTCCTGCTCAACTTTTTCAGCTCAAGGACAACTTTACCTTCAACACTATTCGGTAATTTTTTCTGGTGAACAATGGTCCTGCCGGTCATCAGTTCTGTGATGCGTCCCGGAGACAACTGTTCAGCTGCCCAGGTACCTATAATTTCACCATCGCGAATAACCGTGATACGGTCGGAAATCTCTTTGACCTCATCCAAGCGGTGGCTAACAAAAACTACAGTGATATTTTTATGACGGAGATAATTTACCGTACGTAGTAGTTGGTTAACTTCGGTACGAGTAAGTGAAGCCGTTGGTTCGTCCATTATCACCAGTCGGGCTTCTGCGACCAGAGCACGACAAATGGCAACCTGCTGGCGCTGCGCAATAGGCAAATGCTGAACCAATGCGTCAACATCGAGGTTAAAATTTAATTCCTGTATAATCTTCTCTGATACCGCTTTCAGATGTGCTTTTTTGTGCCACCTAAAATACCCCTTAAGGTTATATTCAAAGGCTATGTTTTCTGCCACCGTCAAATTAGGAAATAATGAGAGATCCTGATAAATAACCTGGATACCTAACTCGCGAGCTCTATCTGGTGAAAGTCTGGACCAGGATCTATTATCAATAATAATTTCGCTACCCGTATCCGGGATATACACACCACTCAGCGTTTTTATTAATGTACTTTTACCACAACCATTTGCACCAGCAAGACAGTGGACTTCACCTTTATTTAGAGTGAGATCAATATTTTTTAATGCCCGATGACCGCCGAAGCTTTTAGTTAACGATTTTAACGTCACTAACGGTTCACCTGTATTTTTCTCTGTAATATGAGGCATCATACTGTTCCTAAACGACCAAAGGATTTCCGGGCCAGTTTAGGCCCGGTGATGCAAACTAAAATTACAAACCTAACTTCACTAAACGTTGCGTATTTTCCAGATCGAGTTTTTCAGGGTTATCGCTGAGAATGGTGTTGTTCTGAACTTTAATTTCTCCCATATCACCGATTTTTACACCATCCTTAATTGGCTCACCGTTCATCATCGCCGTGGCGACCTGAACAAACACTTTACCTGCAGTCATCGGGTTAGAAATGTAGCCGCCATCGATAGCACCTTTTTCCAGCAACTTAATGCCCTGGCCTGGGGTGAACGTACCAAATACGCAAATTGCATCATTTTTCTTACGTTTATCAATAGCACGGCCTGCACCGATTGGTCCCTGCGAACCAAAAGACATGATGCCTTTCAGATCTTTGTATTTAGACATCAGATCATTGGCTGTACGCATAGAGTCATCTACAGACTCCGCTACACCAAAGCGATCCTCAACGAGCGTCATTTTAGGATAATGTTCTTTTTGATAAGCAATGGCGGCATCAGCCCAGTCATTCACCAATGGAACCGTCAGACTGCCTACAAACATTGCGTACTTCCCTTCTTCACCCATGCATTTCGCCATGTCTTTCATGTGATTGGCGCCCATCGTTTGGGTGTTAAGCAACTCAAAGTCCCAGTCAGCATTGGCCTGGTTCGGTGACTCATGAGTAATGACTTTAATACCAGCCTCCTGGGCGCGCTTTAACACCGGTTCCAGAACTTTCGCATCATTTGGAACAACGCCAATCACATCAACTTTCTTGGCGATTAAATCTTCAATAGCTCGCACTTGCTCGGCGGGATCCGCAGTTGTCGGTCCTACTTGCCAGGCATCTACACCTAATGCTTTACCTTCTTCCTTAATGCCTTGTTCCATCACGTTAAACCATGGAATACCACCAACTTTTACCACGACGCCCATCGTAAAAGGTTTATTCGCTTTTTGCGCTGCTGCAGGTTGTTCTGCCCATACAACAGATGATGACAAAGCTGCAGTAATCAGACAGGGTAAGATTAATTTTTTCATCGTAAATTCCTTAAGAAATATTCTTCATATGTCAGGAAATCCCGATAAAAATATCAGCCTGACTTTTTATTTATTTCAACTTTCCTCTGGTATTGGCTAAATAATCGGGCACAGCCTTAATTATTTAGTTAACGACTAACATCTATTACTTATCGACTTCTACTACATTTAATTGCGGGTAAAGGCTACGATAACGTTCGTCAATACAATTATTAGTAACCATGACGTCAATTTCATCTAACATACAAATTTTACTGAATGCATACTGCTCAAACTTACTGGAGTCTACCATTAATATTTTTTGAGCAGAGACCTGAAGCATCACCTGTTTTAATCTGGCATTTATTTCGCTGCCATCTCTAACTCCATTCTCCAAATTCAGCCCCTGACATGAAAAGAAAAAGCTATTAATCTGGAAATTCCTGATCGCACTCTCTGCTACTGGTCCATGAAAGTCATCATGACGCTCTGAATACTCTCCGCCGATACCAATAATGCGAACTTTATCCCGGCACGCTAATGCCTGGATAATCCGTAACGAATTCGTCACAACCGTAATATCAATATCCGGAATCTGCCGGGCAAGAAACCAACAGGTGCTACTGTTATCCATCAAAATACAATCGCCAGAGCGAATAAACTGCAACGCCGCCTTGGTTATTTTGGCTTTAACATCGGGATGTGCTTCAGTACGCTTGCGAAATGACTCTGCGCGATCCACGCTATTTGTTTGCCAGGTTTTATCTTCTGTTATAGCCGTAGATATTAAATCAGGAGCATCCAAAGATACGGCGCCGCCAAAACTGCGGGTGAGTTTCTTTTTTTGTTCAAGTTTTGTCAAATCTCTTCGAATAGTTTCCTGGGATACCTGGCATAATTTCGACAGTTCCGTTACACGCACAGCGCCCATTTGTTGAACGTGTGCGCAAATTATTTTATAACGTTCTGCCTGCAACATAATTTCAGCCCACCAAGACAAAATTCACTGTGTCTACATAATTAATCTTTTTGCCTTAACTTAAAGTGATTGGTATCAAGAATTGCTTTACAGAAATAATACACAATTAACAGTGTGATCTAAGTTTAATTTATTGATGTAATAAATGAATTTTATAACGCAATAGTGAGATTTTCATCACAGAATTAATCTCTTTTCTTATTTAACTATCACAGCATAACGACTAAACGGGCATATACGGGCATCAATAAAATAGAAAAACACGCCCGAATACTTCCGAATTTGACCGTTTTAGCCGTTTTATACATAAGTATCGTCTGCTTGTATTTTACATCTTATGTATTCGGCGTAATTTAAATAGCAACATAATTTCCCAGCAAAATTAAAGAACTCATTTTTATAAAGCTAAATAATATTTCTGGAGTCAAGAATGGATACACTGAAGGAAAAAGTATTTAACGCTAATTTATCCTTGCCAGCCCATCATCTGGTGACGTTTACATGGGGCAACGTCAGCGGCATGGATCGTGAAAAAGGCATAATGGTCATTAAACCTTCTGGTGTCGAATATGACAGCATGAGCCTGGATGATATGGTTGTTGTCGACATACAAAGCGGGAAGGTTGTTGAGGGGAATAAAAAACCTTCATCTGATACCGACACACATCTGGCTCTGTATCGCGCCTTTCCAAATATCGGTGGGATCGTTCATACCCATTCCCGTCATGCCACCATTTGGTCACAAGCAGGAAAAGACTTAATGCCGCTGGGAACAACGCATGCGGATTATTTCTACGGTGCGATTCCCTGTACACGAACGATGCTTGATGACGAGATTAATGGGCATTATGAACATGATACCGGCAAGGTAATCATTGAAACATTTAAACAACGTGGAATATCTCCCGACCATATCCCGGCAGTGTTGGTTAACAGTCATGGTCCTTTTACCTGGGGAACTGATCCCGCCAACGCGGTTCATAACGCTGTCGTGCTTGAAGAAATTGCCTATATGAATTTGTTCACACAGCAACTGCAACCCCATTTGACTGCCATGCAACAAACGTTACTGGATAAACACTTTTTAAGAAAGCACGGTGATAATGCTTATTATGGTCAGTAAAAAATAGGTCTTTTGACAAAAAGCCTGGCACCACGCCAGGCCTTATAATGATCAATGCCGTTACGCGAGACGTGCCTTCGCGTAGTCAATCGCTTGTGCGACTTGCTGCGGTGAAACACCACCTTTTGCCGCACGTTTATCGAGACACGACTGCAGCGACAGAATCGGGTAAACATCATCGCTAATTACGCTGCTGAACTTCTGTAAATCAGCAAGCGGCAACGCTTCCAACGGTTTGCCCTGACGAATCGCCTCTACGACCGTTTCACCCACAATATGGTGCGCTTCACGGAACGGTACGCCTTTCGCTACCAGATAATCTGCCAGTTCGGTGGCGTTAGCATAGCCCTGCTGCGCCGCTTCCTGGCAGCGTGGGCGTTTCACCTGAATACCGTCCAGCACCAGTGCAGCCATATGCATGCAGTCCAGCCAGGTATCAAGAGCATCGAACAGCCCTTCTTTGTCTTCCTGCATATCTTTATTGTAAGCCAGCGGCAGTCCTTTCAGCGTCATCATCATTCCGGTCAGCGCGCCCTGTACACGACCGCACTTGCCACGAATCAGCTCTAACGCATCCGGGTTTTTCTTCTGCGGCATCAGCGATGAACCAGACGTCACGCGATCGGACAGCTCAACAAAGCCCGCTTCGCCGGTATTAAAGAAAATCAGGTCTTCGGCGAAGCGCGACAGATGCACCATACCGATAGAGGCGTCGGAGAGCAGCTCCAGCACGTGGTCGCGGTCAGACACACTGTCCAGGCTGTTACGGGTTGCCGAAGCAAAGCCCAGCCAGTCGGCCAGTTGCTCACGATCGATTTCATAGGCGGTGCCAGCCAGCGCGCCGCAGCCTAACGGGCTAACGTCCAGGCGCTTGAGCGTATCCTGCAGGCGGCTCTCATCACGTGCCAGCATTTCTACATAGGCCAGACACCAATGAGCAAACGTCACCGGTTGCGCGCGCTGCAGGTGAGTGTAACCCGGCATTACGGCGTCCTGGTTGTTCTCCGCCGTAACCACCAGCGCACTTTGCAACTGTCGGTTCGCGGAAAGCAATTCAATCACTGTGTCTTTGCACCACAGTTTGAGATCGGTCGCAACCTGGTCATTACGGCTACGACCAGTGTGCAGTTTTTTACCGAGTTGACCGACTTTATCGATCAGCTTACCTTCCACCCAGCTATGAATGTCTTCGGCATCGCTCTCAAGAATTTGCTGCGGATTCACACGAACCTCTTCCAGCAAAGTGTTCAGCGCCTCTTCCAACTGGAGTTGTTCATCCGCAGTCAACACGCCTACCGTTACCAACGCTTTGGACCAGGCGACAGAGCCAGTAATGTCCTGCTCCGCAAGGCGATAGTCGAAGCGCAAAGAGTCATTGAACTGTTTGAACCGTTGATCCGCAGCCTGTGTAAAACGCCCACCCCAAAGTGCCATAACTTTTTTCCTTAAGTTCTTCGATTTCAATGCCGCCGGATGATGCTATGTTCATCCAGCCTTCGGTCTTGTAGGCCCGGCAAGCAAAACGCCGTCGGGCATAAAGTCTTAAGCCAAAATACGTGTGCCAATCGGCGTGCCGTTAAACAGCGCCGGAAGCTGTTCTGCATGACGCCAGGAAGCGATATCCACCGGACGACCCAGCGTACGGGCAGCATCCAGCGCGGCGTTCACCTTCACTATCATGCCATCAGTAATAATGCCCTGCTCGATCAACTGTTCCGCTTTCGCAGCGGTCATTTCGCCAATACGCTGACCTTTGCCATCGAGGATACCACTAACGTCAGAAAGCAGGATCAGATCCGCGCCCAGCGTTGCCGCCAATGCCGTCGCCGCCTGATCGGCATTGACGTTCATCAGTAACCCATCATCTGTTACGCCAATGGAGCTGACGACCGGCAAAAAACCGCTTTCCAGCAGGGTATTAATCAGCTTAGGTGAACCCGGTTGCGCCAACCCAACGTGGCCTAACTCTTTATCAAGCGGGGTTACTTTAACGCTATCACCATCGCCAAGATACAGACCCACTGAAGAAATACGATGTTTTTTCGCCCATGCCAACAGCGTTTTATTCGCGGTTCCCGCCAGCGCACCGGTGATGATGTCAATCTGATCGGCAGGCGTCACACGCAGGCCATTTTTCTTTTTCACAGGCAGGTTAAGCTGTTTCATCAGCTCATCGACCACGCAGCCACCACCGTGCACAATGACCAGTGGACGCTGATGCGACTCGCGATAATTCACCAGCGCGGTAAACAGACGCTCCAGCGCCTCTTCGCTATCCAGTAACACACCGCCCAGCTTGATAATTAATGGATTCATCATTGCACCCTTAAATAAGAGACTGCGTTTCAGCAAAGCCGAAACGGATATTTGCACACTGCATGGCCTGTGCTGCCGCGCCCTTCAATAAATTATCTTCTGTCGCTACCACAATCAGATGCTCACCCTGAACGGCGAATCCGATATCGCAGAATGGTAAACCAACCACGTTTTTCAGTGCCGGTACACCTTTGTCATACAGACGTACCAATGGCTTATTGCTATACGCCTGCTGTAACACATCGGCGACCTGGGCGTGGGTGATACCCGGCTGCAAACGGCAGGTGATGGTTTCCAGAATCCCGCGCGGGAAGTTGCCCAAATGTGGTGTGAAAATAACGTCCGCCCCCAGATGAGTAGCAATTTCTGGCTGATGGCGATGGGTAAACACGCCATACGGCTGCAGACTGACCTCGCAAAAACTGTTCGATATTGCCACTTTACGGCCCGCGCCGCTCACGCCACTGGTGGCGTTAATCACAGGCCACTGGCTGAGATCCAGAAGATCGGCATCAATCAGCGGCTTGAGTGACAGTTGCGCTGCTGTCGGGTAACAACCAGGGACAGCAATCAGATTCGCGTCTTTCAGTTTGTCTGCGCTCCACTCAGCCAGGCCGTACACCGCCTGCTCCAGCAGGTCCGGGTGCTGGTGAGTAAAGCCATAATATTTTTCATAGAAGGCGCCGTCGTTTACACGGAACGCACCCGAGAGATCGAATACCACACAACCCGCTTGCAGAAACTGTGGCGCCAGGTCATGGCTCACTTCATGCGCTGTTGCGAGGAACACAATGTCAACCCCTGCGCTAAACTCGCTAATATCCGACATTGGCTGCAATGGTAAATCAACAATGCCCTTTAACTGCGGATGTAAATCAGAGATTAATTTTCCTGCATCATTGCTTTGCGCTGAGACAGTCAAAGCGGTTATGGTCATATCAGGATGGCGATTTACATAGGTCACAAGCTCTGCGCCAGCATAGCCACTGGCGCCCACAATCAGCGTATTCAACATCGGGGCTGTTCACCTTCTTATATTCGGTTGCCAGGTATAAGCCTTTATCACCTCACCTTACACTTGGTGGGTTTTATTACGCTTAACGTTAGTGTATTTTTATTCACAAATAATGCATGAATATTGATACTATCATGACCCGAGGTGTGTCAACAATGAAAAACAATTTACCGCCATTTATCGAGATTTACCGTGCTCTGATTGCCACACCGTCGATTAGCGCCACGGAAGAAGCGCTCGATCAAAGTAATGCAGGTTTAATCACTATGCTGGCGGACTGGTTCAAAGAATTAGGCTTCAGTGTTGAAGTCCAGCCTGTTCCTGGTACGCGCAATAAATTCAATATGCTGGCAAGTATCGGACAAGGTGCAGGTGGTCTGTTGCTTGCGGGCCATACCGATACCGTACCGTTTGATGACGGACGATGGACGCGTGATCCATTCACCCTGACCGAACACGACAATAAGCTCTATGGCCTGGGCACGGCGGATATGAAAGGCTTCTTCGCCTTTATCCTCGATGCGCTGCGCGATGTGGATGTCGCAAAACTGAAAAAGCCGCTCTACATTTTGGCGACCGCCGATGAAGAAACCAGCATGGCGGGGGCACGCTATTTCGCTGAAACCACCTCGTTACGCCCGGACTGTGCAATCATTGGCGAACCGACCTCCCTGCAACCGGTTCGTGCGCACAAAGGTCATATTTCTAATGCGATACGTATTTTGGGGCAGTCTGGTCACTCCAGCGATCCGGCGCGTGGCATTAACGCTATCGAGCTGATGCATGACGCGATTGGCCACATCATGAAGCTGCGCGATGACCTGAAAGAACGTTATCACTATGAGGCGTTTACGGTTCCGTACCCCACGCTCAATCTCGGCCATATCCACGGGGGCGATGCCGCCAACCGCATTTGTGCATGCTGCGAACTGCACATGGATATTCGTCCGCTCCCGGGCATGACGCTCAACGACCTCAATGGGTTACTAAACGATGCACTGGCTCCGGTCAGTGAACGCTGGCCGGGTCGTCTGACGGTATCCGAACTGCATCCACCCATCCCTGGCTACGAATGTCCGCCAGATCATCAATTGGTGGAAGTGGTTGAAAAACTGCTGGGCGCGCAAACGGAAGTGGTGAACTACTGCACTGAAGCGCCGTTTATCCAGACGTTATGCCCAACGTTGGTACTCGGACCGGGTTCAATTAATCAGGCGCACCAACCAGATGAGTATCTGGAAACACGCTTTATTAAACCAACTCGCGAATTGATAACCCAGGTTGTTCATCACTTCTGCTGGCATTAATTTATATTGCCCGGTGGCGTAACGCTTTCCGGGCCAACAATCGCGTGCATGCCAGCCGTGATCGTTTTGTGCTCAGTTTTGTATATTCCCATAAGCATTTCTTATCTGGCAGGTTGTGAATTAACTTTCGTAAATTCCCGCCATTTATTCGTTTGCTGAACCGATTTCGCAGCAATTGACGTCAGGGGTTTTACGTGGCTTTATAAAAGTGAATAAAGTTGAGCCTGAAAGATTTCGCAGCGCAGCAAGACGGCAAGCAGGCACATCCCAGGGAGCATAGTGACCAGGGTGAGCAAACGCAGCCAATACCGCTGTGCGTGAAAGCTACAGGGCAATCAAATTAAAGATGGGGTGTCTGGGGTCATATGAACGAACAATATTCCGCGTTGCGTAGTAATGTCAGTATGCTCGGCAAAGTGCTGGGAGAAACCATCAAGGATGCGCTGGGAGAGAACATTCTTGATCGCGTAGAAACAATCCGTAAGTTGTCCAAATCATCTCGCGCTGGCAATGAAGCTAATCGCCAGGAGTTGCTCACCACGCTACAGAACCTGTCTAATGACGAGCTACTGCCAGTTGCCCGCGCGTTTAGCCAGTTCCTGAACCTGGCCAACACCGCCGAGCAATACCACAGCATTTCGCCAAAAGGCGAAGCTGCCAGCAACCCGGAAGTGATTGCTCGCACCCTGCGTAAACTGAAAGCCCAGCCCAACCTTGATGAAGCCACCATCAAAAAAGCAGTGGAGGCGTTGTCTCTGGAGCTGGTACTGACCGCACACCCGACCGAAATTACCCGTCGCACGCTGATCCATAAAATGGGTGAGGTCAATGCCTGCCTCAAACAACTGGATAACAAAGACATCGTCGATTACGAACGCCACCAACTGATGCGCCGCCTGCGCCAGTTAATCGCCCAGTCCTGGCATACGGATGAAATCCGTAAAATACGTCCCAGCCCGGTTGATGAAGCCAAATGGGGCTTCGCCGTGGTTGAAAACAGCCTGTGGGAAGGTGTGCCGAACTATCTGCGTGAACTGAACGAACAGTTGGAAGAGCATCTGAACTATAAGCTGCCCGTCGATTTTGTCCCGGTCCGATTCACCTCCTGGATGGGGGGTGACCGTGACGGCAACCCGAACGTGACGGCGGATATCACCCGTCATGTACTGTTGCTCAGCCGCTGGAAAGCGACCGACCTGTTCCTGAAAGACATCCAGTTTCTGGTTTCTGAGCTATCGATGGTCGATGCCACTCCGGAGCTCTTAGCGCTGGTGGGTGAAGAAGGGGCGGCAGAACCTTACCGCCACCTGATGAAAATGCTGCGTTCACGCCTGATGACGACCCAGGCCTGGCTGGAAGCGCGTCTGAAAGGCGAAAAATTGCCAAAACCTGCAGGCTTGTTGACGCAAAACGAGCAGCTATGGGAACCGTTGTACGCGTGTTACCAGTCTCTGCAAGCTTGCGGTATGGGTATCATCGCCAATGGCGAACTGCTCGATACCCTCCGCCGGGTGAAATGTTTTGGCGTACCGCTGGTGCGTATCGATATTCGTCAGGAAAGCACCCGTCATACCGAAGCGCTGGGCGAACTGACCCGTTATCTGGGAATTGGCGACTACGAAAGCTGGTCAGAAGCAGACAAACAGGCCTTCCTGATCCGCGAACTGAATTCCAAACGTCCACTGCTGCCACGCAGCTGGGAACCGAGTAACGAAACCCGTGAAGTACTCGATACCTGTCGGGTGATTGCCGAAGCACCTTATGGCTCTATTGCCGCCTACGTTATCTCGATGGCGAAAACGCCGTCAGATGTGCTGGCCGTTCACCTGCTGCTGAAAGAAGCTGGCATTGGTTTTACCATGCCGGTAGCACCGCTGTTTGAAACGCTGGACGACCTGAACAATGCTGACGATGTTATGACTCAGCTGTTAAATATCGACTGGTATCGCGGTCTTATTCAGGGCAAACAGATGGTCATGATCGGCTACTCTGACTCGGCAAAAGACGCAGGCGTGATGGCGGCCTCCTGGGCGCAATATCAGGCACAGGATGCGCTGATCAAAACCTGCGAAAAAGCCGGCATTGAGCTGACGTTGTTCCACGGCCGTGGCGGTTCAATTGGACGGGGTGGCGCACCAGCCCATGCCGCGTTACTCTCCCAGCCGCCTGGCAGCCTGAAAGGCGGACTGCGTGTGACTGAGCAAGGTGAGATGATCCGCTTCAAATACGGTCTACCGGAAGTCACCATCAGCAGTCTGTCTTTGTACACGGGCGCAATTCTGGAAGCCAACTTGTTGCCACCGCCAGAGCCGAAAGATGCCTGGTGTCATATTATGGACGAGCTTTCAGATATCTCCTGCGAACTGTACCGTGGTTATGTTCGCGAAAACAAAGACTTTGTTCCGTACTTCCGCTCTGCAACCCCGGAGCAAGAGCTGGGTAAATTACCGCTAGGCTCACGTCCGGCAAAACGCCGCCCAACTGGCGGGGTAGAGTCTCTGCGAGCCATTCCGTGGATTTTTGCCTGGACCCAGAACCGCCTGATGCTTCCGGCATGGTTGGGTGCAGGTACCGCGCTGCAAAAAGTGGTTGAAGATGGAAAACAAAGCGAACTTGAAGCGATGTGCCGCGACTGGCCATTCTTCTCCACGCGTCTTGGCATGCTGGAAATGGTGTTCTCGAAAGCTGACCTGTGGCTGGCAGAGTACTACGATCAGCGTTTGGTCAAAAAAGAGCTCTGGCCGCTGGGCGAAGAACTGCGTCACCGTCTGGAAGCTGATATCAATGTGGTGCTGGCGATTGCCAATGACTCACATCTGATGGCCGACCTGCCGTGGATTGCCGAGTCTATTCAGTTAAGAAATATTTATACTGATCCGCTAAACGTTCTACAGGCAGAGCTTTTACATCGTTCGCGCCAGGCGGAAGAACAAGGTAAAGCACCGGATCCACGCGTTGAACAAGCGCTGATGGTCACTATCGCAGGTGTTGCTGCCGGTATGCGTAATACAGGTTAAGTTAATCCCCCGTCACCCTCGTGCTATTGCGCGGGGGTGACCTCGAAAACGCTTGTCATAACCACTTCATTTCAAATATATTTCCAGCCTGATTCATTCATTTCATGAATAAATCATCAACAAAACGCGATATTTACGTCGCGAAGCTTCAGTTCCTCTTAATATTTAGCCGCTACTCTTGGCGACACGATTAAAGACAGGCTCACACTATGCAATCCTTACAACTCCAGCCTAAACCTTTGTTTAGCTGGAAAGCCCTGGGTTGGGCGCTCCTCTATTTTTGGTTTTTTTCCACCTTACTACAGGCCGTTATTTATTTCAGTGGTTACAGCGGGTCTACCGGATTACGCGACTCTTTACTGTTCAGCTCACTGTGGTTGATCCCAGTATTCTTATTTCCAAACCGTATTCGCATTATCGCCGCCGTTATTGGCGTGGTGCTGTGGGCTGCTTCACTGGCTGCGCTGAGCTATTACGTTATTTACGGACAGGAGTTCTCGCAGAGCGTTCTGTACGTGATGTTTGAGACCAACGCAAACGAAGCCAGCGAATACCTGAGCCAATACTTCAGCCTGAAGATTGTCCTTATCGCATTGGCCTACACGGCAGTTGCTATTCTGCTGTGGACCCGCCTGCGCCCGGTCTATATTCCGTCACCCTGGCGTTATCTGGTGTCGTTTGCGCTGTTATACGGTCTGATTCTGCATCCGATGGCCGTTAATACGTTTATTAAACACAAACCTTTTGAGAAAACGCTGGATGGCCTTGCTTCACGTATGGAGCCAGCCGCGCCGTGGCAGTTTATCTCAGGCTACTATCAGTATCGTCAGCAACTGACCTCATTGAATAGCCTGCTGAATGAGAACAATGCGCTGCCGCCACTGGCTAACTTTAAAGATAACTCAGGTGATGCCCCGCGCACGCTGGTACTGGTGATTGGTGAATCAACTCAGCGTGGACGCATGAGTTTGTACGGTTATCCACGTGAAACCACGCCTGAGCTGGACGCATTGCACAAATCTGATCCTAATTTAACCGTGTTCAATAATGTCGTGACCTCACGTCCGTACACGATTGAAATCCTGCAGCAGGCGCTGACCTTCGCTAACGAGAAGAATCCGGATTTGTATCTGACGCAGCCGTCACTGATGAATATGATGAAACAGGCAGGGTATAAAACCTTCTGGATCACCAATCAGCAAACAATGACTGCGCGTAATACCATGTTGACCGTATTTTCTAAGCAGACGGACAAGCAGTTTTATATGAACCAGCAGCGTACCCAAAGTGCGCGCGAATACGACAGCAACGTGCTGGCTCCATTTAAAGAAGTCATGGCTGACCCGGCACCGAAAAAGTTCATCATCGTTCATCTGCTGGGTACGCACATTAAGTACAAATTCCGTTATCCGGAAGGTCAGGGCAAGTTCGATAATAATATCGACAACGTTCCTCCGGGTCTGAGCAGCGATGAACTGGAGTCATATAACGATTATGACAATGCCAATGTTTATAACGACCACATCATTGCTAGCCTGATCAAAGATTACAAAGCGACCGATCCGAACGGCTTCCTGCTCTATTTCTCTGACCACGGAGAAGAGGTATATGACACACCGCCGCATAAAACGCAGGGTCGAAATGAAGACAACCCAACTCGCCATATGTATACGGTTCCGTTCCTGCTGTGGACCTCTGAAAAATGGCAGGCCGCGCATCCACGAGATTTCTCCCAGGATGTGAATCGAAAATACAGCAGCTCTGAGCTTATCCATACCTGGTCTGATTTAGCTGGCTTCACTTACGATGGATTCGATCCGACCCGTGCTATTACCAACCCGCAGTTTAAAGAAACAACCCGCTGGATTGGTAATCCGTACAAGAAAAACGCCCTGATTGATTACGATACCCTGCCGTATGGGGATCAAATCGGGAATCAGTAATAGAATGCCTTATCCGGCCTACGATCCACTCAGTCCCGTAGGCCGGAAAGCGCAGCGCCATCCGGTAATTTATCACTTGAGACTCCCCGCTTTCGACGCTACTGTTTCCCTGTCTGCGATCTGCAAGGGATTAACATGTATCACGACATCAGCCATCTTCTCTCCCGCCTGATTAACGGCCCGACACCACTGTGCAAGGTGTATTTCCCCAGTACTAATGGTTCAATGCCAGAGCTGGCATATCAGGTTGATTTTCCGCGACTGGAGATTGTGCTGGAGGGCGAATTCACCGATAGCAGTGTTGCAGGCGCATCCACTACGTTAACGCCTTATGATGTTCTGTATATCCCGGCAGGGGGCTGGAACTTCCCACAATGGCAAACACCGGTAACGACGCTGAGCATCTTATTCGGCAAACAGCAACTGGGTTTCAGTGTCGTGCAGTGGGATGGTAAGCAGTATCAAAACCTCACAAAGCAACACGTCGCACGACGCGGGCCACGTATCGGTTCTTTCCTGTTACATACACTCAATGAAATGCAGATGCAGCCTCAGGAGCAGCAAACGGCCAGACTGATCGTCTCCAGTCTGCTCAGCCATTGTCGCGACCTGCTGGGAAGCCAGATCCAGACGGCGTCACGCAGCCAGGCGCTTTTTGAAGCTATTCGTGACTATATTGACGAACATTACGCCTCTCCGCTCACCCGGGAATCCGTGGCCCAGGCGTTCTACATCTCTCCAAATTACCTTTCGCACCTGTTTCAAAAAACAGGGACCATTGGCTTTAACGAATACCTGAACCATACGCGGCTGGAGCACGCAAAGACGCTACTAAAGGGTTACGATCTGAAAGTCAAAGAAGTGGCCCACACCTGTGGATTTGTTGACAGCAATTACTTCTGTCGCCTGTTTCGAAAAAATACCGAGCGTTCACCTTCAGAGTATCGTCGGCAATATCACAGCCAGTTGACGGACAAGAAAGTTAGTCCAGAATAAGATGAGTATGTTGTGGTGCCGACAGTACTTTACGTACGGCACTCATCACCCGTTGAGGTTCCCGCAAAAAAGCGCTAATTCCCGACTGGACGTAACGACTTTGCGTAAATCGCTCAGCACCTGCCAGCTCAATATCGGTAATCAGCAACACCACATCGGCGCGACTAATATCGTCTTCCGTCAAACGATTCTCCGTTCCCAGCGCCCCCTGAGTTTCAATCTTGATGTTCCACTTGTCCTGCTGAAAGAGTTTTTCCAGCCGCTCGGCAGCCATATAGGTATGTGCGACGCCGCTGACGCAAGCGGTCACTGCAACCAGATATCGAACAGATGCGACTGCCATATCAACCTCCTACGGTTACCTGAAATCCGGCGTCTTCTGCCATCTTACGCAACGTCGCCACCTCTTGTGCTGACGGGGCGGGCACATCCTTCATCGACCACTGCTGCCCAAGAAGGCGATATTTCGGCTCACCATACTGATGAAACGGTAGCAGATGTACTTGCTTTATATCTAATGATGACAATAAGGTCAGCGCACGCTGCATGTTCTCCACGCTGAGCGTAAAGCCCGGAATCAGCGGCAGACGAGGGATCACATTGACCCCCTCACCAACTAATAGCTGTAAATTCTTTAGTACACGCGGCAGATTCATATTCACCATCTCGCGAGCCTGGCGTTCATCCATAATTTTAAGATCGAAAAGCACCTCATCGCATAACTTTGCCAGCGGGAGCAGACGACTGGCGGGAGCATCCCCCGCCGTTTCAATCGCGCACTGCACACCGTTGCGTCGCAGACGCTGTAAAAACCGGATGGCGAAAGCGGCCTGCATCAGTACTTCGCCACCAGAAAGCGTCACCCCGCCACCAGAGGTTTGAAAGAAAATATCATCTTTCATTACCTCACGTTCCAGCGCATCAAGGGAGATATCACGACCAATGTGCTCAAACGCGCCGGAAGGGCATTCATCGACATCTCGCAGACACGGTGCGCAGTGCAGACATTTACTCTCCCGCCGTACTGTTTCAATACGCGGGGAAATAGATTCAGGATTAGCACACCACGGACAGGTGTGCGGGCAGCCTTTAAAAAAGACTACAGTGCGGATCCCCTGCCCGTCATTCAGCGAGTAACGCTGAATATTGAAAATGCGTGCAACCTCCTCGCCAGATACCTCCACAACCTCACAGTTGATGTGCGGTCCGGCGAATAATGTCATCCTGAATCTCCTTCGATAATTCGACAAAGAAAGCGCTGTATCCAGCCACGCGAACCACCAGTCCGGCGAAGTCCTGCGGACGCTGCTGGGCTTCCCGCAACGTATCGGCATTCACCACGTTAAACTGGATATGCTGTAGTTTAAGCTGGGTAAACGCCCGCAAGAAATCCGCCAGCTTGCGCAAACCAGCCTCACCTTCCAGCGTGGCCGGTGTGAACTTCACGTTCAATAACGTGCCGTTCGACAGCAGGGTGTTGTCCAGCTTACTAACTGACTTCAGCACCGCTGTCGGCCCCTGCATATCCTGACCGAGCATCGGCGATAAGCCGCCATCAGCCAGCTGCTCCCCGGCATAACGACCGTCCGGCGTCGCCCCAACGACCGATCCCAGCGGTACGTGTGCAGATACGGTATATGAACCGGGTGTAAATTGCCCACCGCGCGGATTCTGGTATTTTTCCACCTCTTTGCAATAATGACGCAGCAGTTCGGCACTGATGTTATCCACATCATCAATATCGTTACCGTATTTCTCAAATCGGTTAATCAGTCTGGCGCGAATTTTCTCGCCCTCCGTCGTAGCGAAATTACGCTTCAATACCGACAACAGCTCGTCAAAACTTAAGCGCTGCTGTTCGAATACCAGCCCATTAAGGGCATGCAGAGAGTCACTCAGGTTGGCAATACCGATCCCTTGTACGCCGGAGAAATTGTAACGCGCTCCACCATCGGTGATATCGCAGCCCTTCACCAGACAATCGTTAATAAACGAGGAGAGCAACGGTACCGGAGCCCAGTCACGATGACCGATGTCGCAAATATTACTCCCTTCCACCATCAGGGTAATGTAGTGGCTGATTTTGGCTCGAATGTGTGACAGCAGACCTCCGAACGTCAACTCGTGGTTACCCTCATTCTCATACAGGCTGATTTCCATCACTTTCAGCAAATTAAACATGGCAATATCGTGCAGACCGTAGGTTCTACCCGGGATCGACAGCTCCACACAGCCCACCACCGCGTAATCTCGCGCATCTTCCAGCGATACGCCCCGGTTCAGGAAAGCAGGCACCACCACTTCGTCGTTAAAGACTTGAGGAATACCGGTGCCCAGGCGGATGGTTTCCGCCGTTTTCATCAGGAATGGCGTATCAATTAACGCATTGGTGCGTACACCGAGATTTGGCTGTGGTAGTTGCACACTCTGGTAGGCATCAAGGCAGAGGAAAGAGAGCACGTTTACCGCACTGCGCCCGCTCTCCGTCAACCCACCAAGCAATGCGGTATACCCCGTCGGGAATCCGGCGAAGTAGCGCGCGCTACTGGTGGAACGCAGCAGCACGATGTCATTGCATTTCACCCACAGCGATTCGAGCAGTTCTTTTAAGAAGGCTGGATCGTCTCCCTGGGTCAGGGAAACCTGGTAAAACGGCAGCATATACTGATCAAAACGTCCCAGCGAGAGCGAGCTGGCATTGGATTCATACTGCAGAATGATGTTCATGTACCAGAACAACTGGCACGCCTGCCAGAAAGTTTGTGGCTTATGTTGCATGTTATGACGAGAGTTAGCAGCAATAGCGAGCAGTTCCTGACGACGATGCGCATCCGGACAGCTTTCCGCCATTTTCTCTGCCAGTGTGGCATAACGTTGAATGTGGTTTTGCGAGGCCTCAAGTAACAACAGCGCCGCCTGATAAAAATGGTTATCCGGATTCAGTCGACTATGTGTACGCATCTGCGATACCAGTTCACCCAACCCGTGTTTCAACAGGTGCGGATAATCAATAATGATATGCCCCTGTCCTTTATCCGTTTGGTTAATGCTAAAAATCTGCGTACTGACTGCCGCCTTCACCTCATCGGTCATCTGGCCGTTGATGAAATCTTTCATCGAGCGTTTTTCCCAGTAGGGAAACAACACCTCGCGATAGAGACGCTTATCTTCTTCGCTGATGTCAAAACGATCCTGCGGACGTGTCGGGAACTGATCCAGCTCCTTAAGCAACCAGTACGGGTCCATTTCCGGCGACATAATACCTGCTCGCGGCTTCACGGTACGGTTCCCGGCAATCAGCTCCTCATCACGAATCGATATTTCAACATGCTCAAGGATATATGCGGTTGCTTTAGCCCGACGCAGAATAACCGGCTCCCCTTCTGTCTGCTGATGGCTGGCGGTATACAGCTGCGCACGCTCGAGCGAAATCTCACGATGGTTTTTAAACAGAGCGGCTTTGAGGCGTTGAATACGATTCGTCATGAGGCAGGCTCCCTGGCATATAAAGTTACGCGGTTTGCGCCAAATGCGCGCCAATCTTGTTCATGATGGCATCGGCACGTTTTACCGCATCGCTAATGTTGACACGAACGATGGTTTTCCCCGCAAAGCGCTCCTCAAACTTGATACCGATATCTTTGGTCAGAATCACCATATCGGCATCTGCCACATCCGCTGCGGTCAGTTCGTTTTCCAGACCAATCGAACCCTGTGTCTCAACTTTTATCTCCCAGCCCCTGGCCTTCGCTGCGTTTTCCAGCGCTTCGGCTGCCATATAGGTGTGTGCAACACCAGAAGGACATGCTGTTACTGCGATAATTTTAGTCATAGCTCATTCCTCACTTAATTCGTTTCAAAATCCAAATCCAGATCGTCTTCATTCTCGTCAACCAGAGACACTTTCTTCCTTGCCAGACTTTTCAGCACGTTAACGCAGACCGCCGTCACCACTGCCCCAACCACGACCGCCGCGATATAACCTAGTTTTCCTTCCACAACGGGCAGAACGATTAAGCCCCCCCAACCGGCATAACACTGTGCGCCAAACAACGCGGCCGTTACTGCACCACAAGTCGAACCGACCATAATGGATGGAATTACGCGCAGTGGGTCAGCAGCAGCAAAAGGAATCGCCCCTTCCGTAACACCAACACACCCCATCACTAATGCGGCTTTACCCGCTTCGCGTTCTTCAGAAGAGAAATTTTTACGACTCATTAGCGTCGCTAGCCCTAATCCCAGCGGTGGTACACAGATCCCCACAGCCGCTATCGCTACCACGGTATAAACACCCTGCGCTACGCAAATCAGCATGAACGCATAAGCAACCTTGTTAATCGGGCCACCCATATCAAAAGCCAGCATCAGACCCATAATGACCGCTAACATCACGACACTGCCCTGCTGCATTCCCTGCAACCATTGCGTCAAATTGGCGGTTAACGCACCGACCGGTTCACCCAGTCCCCACATCATGATGCCCGCAGTAATAAAGGTGCCGACAATAGGAATAACAAAGATGGGCATTACCGAGCGCAACACCTTATGCACCGGAATCTTCTTCAGATAGTGAACAACAATACCGCCGATGACCCCGGCAATTAGCGCGCCAAAGAATCCAGCGCCAAAGCTGTTGCCCACCCAGGCACCAATCGCACAAGGTGCCAGCGCAGAGCGCTCGGCGATCGAGTACCCGATGTATGCCGCAAGAAAAGACACCATTAAGGTCAGCCCGGCGACACCAATATCGAATAGCTTCTTGAGATTGGGATCGGTCACAGCATCCGGTACCGCTCCTTTGCCATACAGCATGACGGAGACCGCCAGTAAAATACCGCCCGCTACGACGAAGGGGATCATATGCGAAACACCTGTCATCAGGTGCTGACGGGTGTTTTTCAGGATCTGCACCAACTCTTTCATAAGTCGCTCCCGGGCTTTTTGAGGCCCATGTCCATAATGTTGTTGCGGAAACAATAGGCAATCCGATGCAGCGCAGACAGTGGATAAAAAGGCCATTTACTGGATTTTTGTAATATCAGTACAAAAATGCGATCCGCCTCATAACTTGCGGAATACCAGGAATTCTTAAATGGATTAAGACTTGTGAGGTATATCCCACTTTGAAACTTACATTACATTTGTCCAGTTTTTGACAGATTTGTCACATGGCAGGCCTGGGCATTGCCCTTTTATTCTGTAGTCAGAAATCGTTATGGGAGAGAGGCTATGGCCCTGATTGTGGAATTTACTTGTGAGCTACCCAATGGCGTACATGCCCGTCCGGCAAGCCACATTGAAACGCTGTGCAACAGCTTTATCTCACGCATTGAGTGGCATAATCTTCGCACTGACCGAAAGGGCAACGCCAAAAGCGCGCTGGCGCTGATTGGCACCGACACTCTGGCAGGTGACAACTGTCAACTGCTGATCTCCGGTGCCGATGAGGAGACTGCTCACCAGAGATTGAGTCAGTGGTTACATGATGAATTCCCTCACTGTGATGCCCCGATGGAAGAGGTCAAAAACAGTGAACTGGAACTGCTTCCGACGTCACTAACGAATCTTAATCCTCAGCTTTTTCGAGCCAGGGCAGTCTGCAGCGGCAGTGCAGGCGGCATGCTGACACTTCTCTCTTCACTGGATCTTAACGCGCTCGGCGAACTCCCCACTGCCAACGATGTGGAAGCCGAGCAATCCATGCTCGATAATGGCTTGACGCTGTTGATGAAGAATATTGAGTTCCGCCTGCTCGACAGCGATGGTGCAACCAGTGCAATTCTGGAGGCTCACCGCTCACTGGCCAGTGACACCTCCCTGCGTCAACATTTGCTGACAGGCATTTCTCGTGGTTTAAGCTGCGCCCAGGCGATTGTCGAAAGCGCCAACCATTTCTGTGATGAGTTCACCCGCTCCAGCAGCAGTTATTTACAAGAACGCGCACTGGACGTACGCGACGTCTGCTTCCAACTTCTGCAACAAGTTTATGGCGAACAGCGCTTCCCTGCACCGGGAAAACTCAGCCAGCCAGCAATCTGTATGGCTGATGAACTCACACCCAGCCAGTTCCTCGAACTGGATAAAACATTCCTTAAGGGCTTATTGCTAAAAAGCGGTGGCACGACTTCCCATACGGTTATTCTTGCACGCTCATTCAATATTCCCACGCTAGTGGGCGTGGATATTGAAGCCTTAACGCCGTGGCAACAACAAACCGCCTACATCGACGGCAACGCAGGCGCGATCGTCGTCGCGCCGACTGAACCCGTTGCCCGCTACTACCAACAGGAAGCCCGCGTACAGGAGGCCTTGCGCAAACAACAGCGTATCTGGCTGACTCAGGAAGCTCGTACTGCAGATGGTATACGTATGGAGGTTGCAGCCAACATTGCTCATTCCGTGGAAGCACAGGCGGCTTTTGGCAACGGTGCAGAAGCCGTTGGCTTGTTCCGTACAGAAATGTTGTATATGGACCGCACCAGCGCTCCCGGTGAAAATGAGCTGTACAACATTTTTTGCCAGGCACTGGAGTCCGCACAAGGACGCAGCATTATTGTGCGGACCATGGACATCGGTGGTGATAAACCCGTTGACTACCTGAATATTCCAGCCGAAGCGAACCCGTTCCTCGGCTATCGCGCAGTCCGTATTTATGAAGAGTACGCTTCGCTGTTTACTACGCAGCTCCGGGCGATACTTCGAGCCTCTGCACACGGCAGCCTGAAAATCATGATCCCAATGATCTCCTCAATGGAAGAGATCCTGTGGGTCAAAGAGAAGCTGGCAGAAGCCAAACAACAGTTGCGTAATGAACATATCCCGTTTGATGAGAAGATTCAGCTCGGCATCATGCTGGAAGTACCATCAATAATGTTTATCATCGATCAGTGTTGCGAAGAAATTGATTTCTTTAGTATTGGTAGCAACGACCTGACCCAGTACCTGCTGGCGGTCGATCGCGACAACGCCAAGGTTACGCGCCACTACAATAGCCTGAATCCAGCTTTCCTGCGCGCTCTGGATTTCGCGGTACAGGCGGTACATCGTCAGGGTAAGTGGATTGGCCTGTGCGGTGAACTTGGCGCAAAAGGATCGGTGTTGCCGCTACTGATTGGCCTGGGATTAGATGAAATCAGCATGAGCGCACCATCCATTCCTGCCGCCAAAGCACGGATGGCGCAACTGGACAGCCGCGCCTGCCGCCAGTTACTGAATCAGGCGATGGCCTGTCGCACCTCGCTGGAAGTGGAGCACTTGCTGGCCCAGTTCCGCATGTCTCAACAGGATGCCCCGCTGGTTACGGCGCAATGTATTACTCTGGATAGCGACTGGCGCAACAAAGAGGAAGTGATCAAAGGAATGACTGACAACCTGCTGCTGGCAAATCGTTGTCGCTACCCGCGCAAGCTGGAGGCCGATCTGTGGGCACGTGAAGCGGTCTTCTCCACTGGATTGGGCTTTAGCTTCGCCATTCCGCACAGCAAGTCTGAACATATTGAACAATCCACGATTAGCGTGGCGCGCCTGACAGCACCTGTACGCTGGGGTGATGAAGATGCACAATTCATCATCATGCTTACGCTCAACAAACACGCCGCCGGTGACCAGCATATGCGTATTTTCTCACGCCTGGCGCGCCGCATTATGCATGAAGAATTCCGCAACGCACTGGTTAACGCGGCATCTGCCGATGCTATTGCCAGCCTGCTGCAACACGAGCTTGAACTTTAAGAGGGTATTTATATGGAACTGTATCTGGATACCGCCAACGTGGCGGAAGTTGAACGTCTGGCCCGCATCTTCCCTATCGCAGGTGTGACCACCAACCCGAGCATTGTGGCGGCAGGTAAAGAGCCCATCTGGGACGTACTGCCACGCCTGCAAAAGGCCATTGGCGAAAATGGCGTTCTGTTTGCCCAGACGATGAGTCGGGATGCGGATGGCATGGTGAAAGAAGCCAAACGCCTGAGCAACGCGGTACCGGGCATCGTGGTGAAAATTCCGGTCACTTCCGAAGGTCTCGCAGCTATCAAACAATTGAAAAAAGAAGGCATTACAACACTCGGCACCGCCGTATACAGCGCGGCGCAGGGACTGCTGGCAGCGCTGGCCGGGGCAAAATATGTCGCACCGTATGTTAACCGTATTGACGCTCAGGGCGGCGACGGTATCCGCACGGTACAAGAGTTGCAAACATTGCTGGAGCTGCATGCACCAAACAGCATGGTGCTGGCAGCCAGTTTTAAAACGCCACGTCAGGCACTGGATTGCTTACTGGCAGGATGTGAGGCAATCACCCTGCCATTAGATGTAGCGCAACAAATGCTCAACACCCCTGCGGTAGAGTCAGCAATAGAGAAGTTTGAGCAGGACTGGAACAACGCATTTGGTCACATCAACCTGTGAAGAGGATTAAAGTATGGATCGCATAATTCAATCACCTGGTAAGTACATCCAGGGGGCAGATGTTATTACCCGTCTTGGCAGCTATCTCAAACCACTGGCAGAACGCTGGCTGGTCGTTGGGGACAAGTTTGTCTTAGGTTTTGCACAACCCGCTGTAGAAAAAAGCTTCCATGATGCCGGTTTATCACTGGAAATCGTGCCATTTGGCGGTGAATGTTCACAAAACGAAATCGACCGCCTGCGCGGTGTGGCTGAACAAGCGAAGTGTGGCGCGGTTCTCGGTATTGGCGGTGGTAAAACGCTGGATACCGCGAAAGCGCTGGCTCACTTTATGGACGTGCCCGTCGCCATTGTGCCAACCATTGCTTCAACCGATGCGCCATGCAGCGCGCTATCCGTGATTTATACCGATGCTGGCGAATTCGATCGCTATCTGCTGCTGCCCAACAATCCGGACAGGGTTATTGTTGACACCAAAATTGTGGCGGGCGCACCGGCGCGTCTGTTAGCTGCGGGTATTGGCGATGCGCTGGCGACCTGGTTTGAAGCACGCGCCTGTTCACGCAGTGGCGCCACCACAATGGCGGGTGGTCAGTGTACTCAGGCTGCGCTGGCGCTGGCTGAACTGTGCTACAACACGCTGATTGAAGAAGGCGAAAAAGCCATGCTTGCCGCCGAGCAGCATGTGGTTACCCCGGCACTGGAACGCGTCGTAGAAGCCAACACCTATCTGAGCGGCGTCGGTTTTGAAAGCGGTGGTCTGGCAGCCGCGCACGCAATCCATAACGGCCTGACGGCAATCCCGGATGCACATCACTACTACCACGGCGAGAAAGTGGCTTTCGGCACGCTAACGCAACTGGTACTGGAAAACGCACCGGTAGAAGAAATTGAAACCGTTGCCGCATTGTGCCATTCCGTTGGTCTGCCGATTACGCTGGCGCAGCTGGACATCAAACAGGATATTCCAGCCAAAATGCGCATAGTGGCACAAGCAGCCTGTGTCGAGGGCGAAACAATTCACAACATGCCTGGCGGTGCGACACCCGATCAGGTTTATGCCGCCCTGCTGGTGGCAGACCAGTACGGTCAGCGTTATCTGCAGGAATGGGAATAAAATCTGACCAAGACCCCCGGCTCACGCCGGGAGTCTTTTTGAATGTCCTTCCTGTCGCTTCATTTTCCATCCGCCTGCGTTTTCCGGCTCACAAGCGCTAACGCCAGTACAATCAGCACAATGCCGCCGCCTTCAATCGGTCCTGGATTTTCACCAAGCAACCACCAGGAAAACAGCACACCGCATACTGGCACCGCCAGCGTACTTAAACTGGCAATGCTCGCAGGCAGATTTTTCAGCACAAACAACCACAGGCTCCAGGCCAGCGCAGTGGCCAGAATAGCGCTATAGGCCAGTGCCCAAAAAACAATAGGTTGCCAGTTAACTTCCGGTTGGGGCACCCACCAGGCAACGACGCTCATGACCAGCGCGGCATACAGCATTTGCCACGCCGTGAGTGAGAGCAAATCAATCCTGGGATGACGAGCGTACATTCGCTTGGCGACAATTGCGCTCGCCCCCCAGCTCACACCGGAAAGGATCGCCAGCAGCGCACTTTTCATCGAGGTGAAATCAAGCTGCCACGGTTGCATCACCAGCACCAGTCCAACAGCGGCAATGCCGATTGCCGCATATTGCATACGTCGAAACCGCTCCCCCAGAAACAACGCCGCCAGGATCACCACCCAGAATGGCATGGTATAAGTGAGGATGGCGACCTTTCCCGCCCCGCCGCTGACCAGCGCCCATTGCGCCAGTCCGATCATGCCACAGGTCTGTAACAACGCTATCGCCAGGGTAAATTTAAACGGCGTCGGTCTTAATCCACGACCACGCAAGAGCAAAACAAGAAATAAGACGAGGGTGCCGAAAATACAGCGAAGAGATGTAAAGTCGAACGCGCCAATATAGCTCGTGACTTGCTTCATGAAGATCCAGCTATAACTCCAGATAAGAGTGAGAACGAGAAGACCACTGACAGCCAGTGGGTTGCTCTTTCCTGAGGCAGACATGATAAATCCCGTAGAGTGACGTTTCCTTTATGTACTATACCCTAAATAATTCGAGTTGCAGGAAGGCGGCAAAGGAAGAAATCCCCAGGGGCATAGATAACTATGTGACTGGGGTTTCTGAGTGTAGCCAACACACCGGCAACTTGAAGTATGACCGGTATATACGCCTCAAAAAAAACTTCAGCGACTGCCGGGAAGCAGCCGCTGAAGTGTTAGACGTTGAGATTACAGCAGATCAAAACGGTCCAGATTCATCACTTTCACCCATGCCGCGACAAAGTCCTTCACGAACTTCTCGTGGGCATCGCTGCAAGCATAAACTTCTGCCAGTGCACGCAGTACCGAGTTAGAACCGAATACCAGATCGGCGCGGGTAGCGGTGTATTTCACATCACCGTTCAGGCGGTCGCGCCCTTCAAACAGTTCTTGCGACTCATCCACCGCTTTCCATTCGTTGCGCATATCCAGCAGATTGACGAAGAAATCATTGCTGAGCACGCCAGGACGATCGGTAAAGACGCCATGCTGGCTACCATCAAAGTTGGTTCCCAGCACACGCATACCACCCACCAGCACGGTCATTTCCGGTGCGGTTAACGTCAACTGCTGCGCTTTATCAATCAGCAGCGATTCGGTGGTTGATACGTCAGGACGGGAACGATAGTTACGGAAGCCATCGGCAATCGGCTTCAGCAATTCAAACATCTCAATATCGGTTTGATCCTGACGCGCATCCACGCGGCCTGGAACAAAAGGTACAGTGATACTGACGCCCGCTGCGCTTGCTGCCTTCTCCACACCGACAACACCGGCCAGCACGATAATATCGGCCAACGAGGCTGTATGGGCAGATTTATAGATACCTTCCAGCACAGGCAGAACACGTGCAGCAGTGGCATTCACATCCCAACCACGTTGTGGATTCAGCGCCAGGCGAGCACCGTTAGCACCGCCACGTTTGTCACCACCACGGAATGTAGAAGCCGAAGCCCACGCCACCGATACCAGCTCGCCTACGGAAAGTCCGGAAGCCGCGATGGTCGCCTTCAGGTTAAGAATATCTTCTTCGCTTGGGTTGAAGAACGCATGCGGCAGCGGATCCTGCCAAATCAGATCTTCTTGTGGTACTTCCGGTCCAATGTAACGCGCTTTCGGCCCCATATCACGGTGCGTCAGTTTAAACCACGCACGGGCAAAAGCTTCGTTGAACGCCTGCGGATCGTTAAGGAAACGACGAGAGATTTTCTCGAACTCAGGATCAAAACGCAGCGTCAGGTCGGTGACCAGCATCGTCGGCTTACGTTTTTTCGACGGATCAAACGGATCAGGAATGATTTCTGGCGCATCAACCGCTTCAAACTGGATGGCACCGGCCGGGCTGCGAGTTTGTACCCATTCGTATTTGAACAGGTTCTCGAAGAAATAGTTGCTCCACTGGGTTGGTGTTTGCGTCCAAACCACTTCCAGACCAGACGTGATAGCATCTGCGCCCGCACCGCTACCATAGCTGCTGGCCCAGCCTAAACCCTGTGCTTCAATCGGTGCTGACTCTGGGTCGGCCCCGACATGTGATGCAGGTGCTGCACCATGAGTTTTACCTAACGTATGGCCACCACCGATTAGCGCTACGGTTTCTTCGTCGTTCATCCCCATGTTGCCGAATGTCGCACGAATAGCTGCAGCTGCAGAAAGCGGCTCACCGCTGTGATCCGGACCTTCCGGGTTTACATAGATAAGCCCCATCTCGGTCGCGCCCAATGGCGCTTTTGCCAGCTCTTCAGGGTGGCGGTGAGTCAGCCAGGCTTTCTCATCACCCCAGTTTACGTCAAGATCCGGTTCCCAGACGTCTTCACGACCAGCACCAAAACCGAAGGTACGGAAACCTGAGTTTTCCAGCGCTACGTTACCCGCAAGGATAAACAGATCAGCCCAGGAAATTTTCTGACCATATTTCTGCTTAACTGGCCACAGCAGACGGCGTGCCTTATCAAGACTCACGTTGTCCGGCCAGGAGTTCAGTGGTGCAAAACGCTGCTGTCCACGACCCGCTCCACCGCGTCCATCAATAGAGCGATAGGTACCTGCGCCGTGCCATGCCATGCGGATAAATAAACCGGCATAAGTGCCCCAGTCAGCGGGCCACCACGGTTGAGATTCGGACAGGAGGGCTCTGAGATCCCCTTTCAGGGCAGAATAGTCGAGTTTGCTAAATTCTTTGCGGTAGTTAAAGTCCTCACCCAGTGGGTTCGAACGGTTGGAATGTTGGTTCAGCAGATCTACACGGAGTTGATTAGGCCACCAGTCGCGGTTGCTCGTTCCTGCTCCCGCGCTCTGGTCGTGACCGCCTTGATGAAAAGGACACTTACCGGCAGTTGATGCGTTATGGTTATCGTCGGACATGCTCATCTATATGCTCCCTTTACAGTGTTCTGACTACGATATACACCACCAGAGATAAGATATAGTCGAAATAACCCACAGATTCGATAGCTAATTCCTTTTATATTTTAAGTTACAGAGATGTAGATCAAAATGATCAATAAAAAGCCCTCCGTAGAGGGCTGGGGCATCTGTTTAATTCGGTCTTACACCCAGCGTGTGGCAAATAGCGTAGCTCATTTCCGCACGATTGAGGGTATAGAAGTGGAAATCTTTCACCCCTTCACGACTTAAAATCTTCACCATATCCATGGCGATATTCGCCCCAACCAGCTTACGGGTCTCGGCATCGTCATCCAGGCCATCAAACATTGTCGACATCCACGCCGGAATGCGAACGTTAGTCATGTCAGCAAATTTTTTCGCTTGCTTAAAGTTGGAAACCGGCAGAATGCCCGGGATAATCTCCACATCGATCCCCGCAGACACACAGCGATCGCGAAAACGCAAATAGCTTTCCACATCAAAGAAAAATTGGGTGATCGCGCGGTTCGCTCCGGCATCGACCTTACGCTTCAGGTTGAGCAAATCAGCCTGTGCGCTTTTCGCTTCAGGATGCACTTCCGGATAAGCCGCAACTGAGATATCAAAATCTGCGACATCTTTCAGCAAGGTCACCAGATCAGAAGCGTACATATCCGGCTTACCACCACCTGCCGGCAAATCACCGCGCAGAGCAACAATATGACGAATACCGTTGTTCCAGTAATCCTGAGCAATAGTGCGCAACTCATCACGGGTAGCATCAATACAGGTCAGGTGCGGAGCCGCTTCGAGGCCCGTGCGATCCTTAATTCCCTTAATAATGCTGTGCGTGCGGTCACGCTCACCCGAGTTTGCACCATAGGTGACGGAAACAAACTTAGGTTTCAGACTGCTCAGACGATCGATGGAGTTCCACAGGGTTTGCTCCATTTCACTGGTGCGCGGCGGGAAAAACTCGAACGAAACGTTAATCTGACCCTGCACTTCTGCCAGGCTCTGATTCAGGGCTTCCCGCTGGTTGGCGTGAAAAAAGCTCATACCTTACCTCATCAATCTTTTGTCGTTATATGTTGTGTTGTGAACTGCTATACGTTTAGACGTCTAGATGTAAAAATGACGGAAAAGCGCAGTGACGTCAACTGAAAAATCATTGTGGAAGGTGAGGAATACTCAGCGAAGGTGAAATAAATTCATTCTGGTTTGCTGGCAGAAGAGATTTTATCAACGCCGGGAGCCATTTCAGGCGATCTTCCTGCCCTGGTGATATCACCAGACCAGTGTTGATACGCAAATCACAGCCATTCAGCGGGCAAAAAGTCACGCCCTGACGCTGAATAGCCGCAAAAGAGGCGGGGAGAATACTCAGGCCATCGCCATGCGCAATTCGGGCTAATAAAACATCATGTTCAAGAGGTTCTTCAATACAGGCAGGAGAATAACCTGCGCGTCTGAATATCTGGTGGGTATAGTCGAAAAAGGCCGGATTACGCTCTCTCTTAAACCAGAACAGCGGCCTGTGATTGAGCGTCCTCAGTGACAGCGATTTCTCAGCCGCTTCTGGCCAGGAGGCTGGCAACGCGGCAATCAGCGGCTCATGCCAGGGTAAATCCGTCACCGTAAGCCCCGCCGTTTCCAGCGGTAATGCCACCAGCGCAGCATCCAGTTTACCCCGGCGTACCTGCCGCACCAGTTCGGTCGACGCGTGACGTACAATGTGCAGCGTCTCGACACGCTCAACCAAATGCGACTCAAACGATGCAAATATACCTTGCTCAAACGCTGTGCTTAACCCCAGTCGTAGCGCTTGCCCATCCGCTTTCGCCAGTTGGCTCAACGCAAGATAGGTTGTGTCCTGTAGCGTCAGCAGCGGGCGAACCATCTCCAGTACACGCAACCCATCTTCCGTCAGCGAGAGTCCACGGCTATGACGGGTAAAAAGCGTCACCCCCAGGCGAACTTCAAGCTGGCGAATATGGCGACTGAGCGGAGGCTGCGACATAAACAGGCGCTGTGCCGCACGGCTCATGTTGTTCTCTTCCGCTACCACGACGAAATAGCGTAGCAGGCGGATATCCAGAGAATTAAGCGGTTGGGTTGTCATACCGAAAAGGTATCACGAAAACGGTATTATCTATAGAAACGCCCACAACCTATCCTCACGTCATACACCAGACAAACGAGGGATAAACCATGTTTTCAGAACGCTATATTACCGGACAAAAAATGCTGCAACAGGTGGATGGCAAAAGCGGCGACGCAGTGCTGGAAAGCCTGAAAGATATTGCGCCAGATTTCGCCCGCTATCTGCTCGAATTTCCTTTCGGTGATATCTATTCCCGACCGGGACTCGATTTACGCAGTCGGGAAATTGCGACCGTCGCCGCATTAACCGCTCTTGGCAACGCGACGCCACAGTTGAAAGTACACATTGCCGCTGCTCTGCATGTTGGATTAACGCAGGAAGAGATCATTGAGGTGATAATGCAGATGGCTGTATATGCAGGTTTTCCAGCCGCGCTGAATGGCCTTTTCGCTGCAAAAGAGGTCTTTTCAGCTCACGAATAGCGAAGCTGCACGCCGGATAAGATGCGTTAACATCTTTATCCGGCCTAACAATCACACTGGCCGGATAAACTCAGCGTCATCCGGCAACAAAACTACAGCAGTTGCGCCAGGCGATTGATATCCGACTGAATAGCGCCAGCAGTCACATCGCGACCCGCCCCCGGTCCGCGAATCACCAGCGGGTTATCGCGATACCAGCGACTTTCAATGGCGAACACGTTATCGCACGGCAGTAGCGCCGCCAGCGGATGTTCTGGTCGCACCGCTTCAACACCGACGCGTGCTTTGCCGTTAGCATCAAAACGCGCCACGTAGCGTAGCACCAGCCCCATTTCACGGGCGGCTTCCAGACGCTGTACCATCTGCTCGTTCAGCTCATCGCCATTTTCAAAGAAATGATCAATTGAGCCTTCTTCACAGTGCGCTGGTACCAGGGACTCCACACGAACCTGATCCGGTTCGATATCGTAACCGGCTTCGCGCGCCAGAATCACCAGCTTGCGCATCACATCTTTGCCCGAAAGGTCCACTCGCGGGTCCGGTTCAGTCAACCCCTGCTGCCACGCCTGATCCACCAGATCGGTAAACGGGACAGATCCGTCAAATTGCAGGAACAGCCACGACAGCGTACCGGAGAAGATCCCACTGATCGACAGAATGGTGTCTCCACTGTCAATCAGATCGCGCACGGTATGGTTGATCGGCAATCCGGCACCCACGGTGGCGTTATACAACCAGTGGCGACCCGTTTTCTCGAAGGCATCGTGAATTTGGCGATATTTATTACTGGTGCTAGCTCCCGCCAGTTTATTGGCGCTGATAACGTGAAAACCGTGGCTGGCGAAATCCAGATACTGATCCGCCAGCTGTTCGCTGGCGGTCACGTCCAGCACAACTAAATCATCATACGGGTGGGCGCGCATCCACAGGAACAGCGACTCTTCATCCTGTTCCACTGCTTCGTCATCGAAGAAGGCTAATGCGCGGCTGGCATCCAGCCCTTCATAGTTCAGCAGGCTACGGCGGCTATCCACCACGCCTGCCAGCACAAACTCAAAACCAGTACGTGCAGAAAGCGTGCTTTGTTCACGGGCGAACAGTTCCAGCCAGCGAGAACCAATATTCCCCTTCCCGAACAACACCAGACCAATACGTTTTTCTGCGCGGAAGATAGACTGGTGCAGTCCCTGAATCAGGCTTTCAGTCGGACCGGTACGCAGTACGGCAACCAGACTGATGCCCTCTTCCGACTGCCAGGTAAACTCTACCGGCTGACCTTTCAGTTGCTGCCAGAAACGGTGGCAGTGCAGCGGATTGCGTGTCACGCCAGCCCCAACCATCGCCACCAGCGCCAGCCCCTGACGTAAACGCAGCTCGCCAGGTAAACCGGCCTCATCAAGAATTTTCAGTGCGCCGTCAGCGACTTCTGAGGTGTAGCAAAATTGCAGGAGTTGGCGATCGGGATGCACGCCAACCGCCAGCGGACGCACCTGTGTGCGTTTTAAAATCTGATCGATCTCTTTATACGCCAGCTTAAAGTCCTGACCACCTGGAACCAGGAATTCAATCAGGCAGACATCGTCATGGCTGGTCACAATACGCGCTCCGGTACCGGAAGCCAGCACGCGTTCAATGCGCGTCGATCCCTGATCCGGCGTATAGCTGCAGCGCAACTGAAGGTCGATATCGCTGCCAGAAACCGGCTGTAAAGTCCGGGCATGCAGAACCGGAGCGGCCAGACGAGCCAGTTCGCTGGCTTCGTCCAGACGCAGCAATGGCAACAGACAGGCATCCTTCACTTTTCGTGGGTCCGCACTGTATACCCCGGCGACATCGCTCCAGATGGTCACTCGGGAAACACCCGCCAGCGCACCGACTTGCGTCGCAGAGTAGTCAGAGCCGTTACGCCCCAGCAATACCGTTTCGCCCGCATTGCTACGACTGATAAAACCGGTCACTACCAGGCGCTTGCCCGGATGCTGAGCCAGCAGTTGTTGTAATAATGGGTAAGAGAGACCTTCATCCACCTGCGGTTGAGCGCCGCGCTCAGCACGCAAAAACTCACGCGCATCCAGCCAGGTCGACTCCAGCCCCTGCTGATTAAGCACGGCAGACATCAGGCGTGCCGACCACACTTCGCCATGCCCTACGACTTCGGCGTAGACCGTATCGTTCACGCCACTGTCGAGCAAACCGGCCAGGCGCTCCAGATCGTTGATAAACGCGCCGATCAACCCATCGGCCACGTCTGGCGGCAATAAGCCGCTAATAAGTTCGCTCTGATAGCGGCGTAACGCCTGCTGAACCTGATGCGCAGAAAGACGATCGGTCTGGCTTAACTTCAGCCAGCTAATCAACTGGTTAGTGGTGCTGCCTGCAGCTGAAACAACCATCATATCGTCAGGCTGCGAGTACTCCGCCATAATACCTGCGACACGCAAATAACATTTCACGTCTGCCAGACTACTACCACCAAATTTGTGCAGTTGACGACCCTTCGCCCCTGCCTGCGCAATCACACTCATGTTTACCCCTTGTTTGCAGCCCGGAAGCCATTTTCCAGGTCGGCAATTAAATCTTCGCCATCTTCAATACCGGTGGAGATACGCAGCAGCGTTTCAGAAATTCCGGCAGCAGCACGCGCTTCTGGTGCCATACCCGCATGTGTCATGGTTGCGGCGTGGGAGATCAGACTTTCAACTCCCCCTAATGATTCCGCCAGCGTAAACAACGACAACCCGCCCAGGAAGCGACGCAGCGTTTGCTCATCACCATCCAGTTCAAAACTCAACATCGCGCCAAAGCCTTTTTGTTGGCGCGCGGCAATCTCATGCCCCTGATTATCCGGCAGTGACGGGTGATACAGTTTTTTCACCAGCGGCTGGGTTTGCAAATAGTCCACAATCGCCTGAGCATTACGTTGTGCCACCTCCATACGCGGTGACAAAGTACGCAGGCCACGCAACAGCAGATAGCTATCAAATGCGCCGCCGGTTACGCCAATATTATTCGCCCACCATGCCAGCTCAGTGACCGTTTCAGGATCTTTCGCAATCACTACGCCAGCCACCACATCAGAGTGACCGTTTAAATATTTCGTGCATGAATGCAACACCAGATCGGCGCCCAATGCCAGTGGATTTTGCAGTGCAGGGCTTAAAAAAGTGTTATCCACAACACTCACCGCGCCAGCTTCACGCGCCAGCTGGCAGATTTTCGCAATATCCACCACGCGTAACAGGGGATTACTCGGGCTTTCCACCAGCACTAACTGCGGTTTTTCCGCCAGTGCCGCCTTGAGCGCCTGCTCATTACCCTGATCGACAAACAGGACGCGATAACAACCGCGCTTCGCCAGACTGTCAAACAGACGATAGCTGCCGCCGTAACAGTCGTGTGGCGCCACCAGTAAATCACCAGGCTTCAGGAACACCGTAGTCACCAGATGGATCGCCGACATACCAGTATTGGTCAGCACTGCACCAGCCCCTCCTTCCAGCTCAGCCAGCGCGCGCTGGACGACATCACGCGTCGGGTTGCCGCGACGTGAATAGTCATGGGCTCGCGGCTCATTAAAACCGGTGAAGTTATAGGTACTGGAAAGGTGAATCGGCGGGACAACGCAACCGTACTGCTCGTCGTCATTTAATCCGCTACGCACTGCGATGGTGGCCTGTTTACGCGTCATATTGAGGAGTTCCTGGCTGAGCCGGTGAAAAGTCAGGCACCAGAGTAATCATTGTTACAATAGCCGTCAATACATCTGGACATCTAAACTTCTTTGCGTATAGATTGAGCAAACTGGAAATAGCCGTTAAAATTATATGCATTAGCGCACATCTGCGATGGCTAACTTCGTGTCAGGGCCTCGCCACTACGATAAACTACGCGCAATGAAATTATGGCTCGGGCTCAGTTTCCGGCCTCAATATAAATGACAAAGAGGATTAGGTATCTCATGGCTGAATGGAGCGGCGAATATATCAGCCCATACGCTGAGCACGGTAAGAAGAGTGAGCAAGTCAAAAAAATTACGGTTTCCATTCCTCTGAAGGTGTTAAAAATCCTTACCGATGAACGCACGCGTCGTCAGGTGAACAACCTGCGCCACGCCACCAACAGCGAACTGCTGTGTGAAGCGTTTCTGCATGCCTTTACCGGGCAACCGTTACCCAACGATGATGATCTGCGTAAAGAACGCAGTGATGAAATTCCTGAAGAGGCGAAGGTAATTATGCGTGAACTGGGGATCGACCCGGAAACGTGGGAATACTAAACGCCGGATACAAAAAAAGCGCCGTAAGGCGCTTTTTTTTGACAGCAGAAAAACTTATTTGCTGCCCGGGATGCTGAAACGCTTGTTGAAGCGATCAACACGGCCACCGGTAGCAACATCACGCTGCTTGCCAGTATAGAACGGGTGGCACTGACCGCACACGTCCAGGTTCAGATCGTGACCGACGGTAGAGCGGATTTTCATGACGTTACCGCAAGAGCAGTTTGCAGTAATTTCTTCGTATTTCGGGTGAATATCTTTTTTCATGGGGAAACCTCGGTTTAAGGCCGCGTCGCTCTTCCAGCCCTAACGCCAGACACCACGCGATGTTAATAGTATAGGTCAGTGATACAAATTTGTATCAAAGGCGGCGAATCATACAGAAATTAACCTGCTCATGCAAACTGATCCGCATTCCGCTTCTCACTAATGTGTATACTAACCCGCCAGAATTCAAGTCAGGATGATTAAATGCCCGTTGCGCACGTTGCCTTACCCGTCCCGCTACCCCGCACCTTTGACTACCTCTTGCCGGAAGGCATGAACGCCAAAGCCGGGTGTCGCGTACGTGTGCCCTTTGGCAAGCAGCAGGAGCGTGTCGGCATTGTCCTGTCGGTAAGCGAGCAAAGCGAACTGCCGCTGAATGAATTAAAAGCCGTGATTGAGGTACTGGACAGCGAACCGGTCTATTCCTCCTCCGTCTGGCGTTTACTGCTGTGGGCTGCTGATTATTACCACCACCCTATTGGCGACGTGCTGTTTCATGCTTTGCCTATTCTGCTACGCCAGGGCAGACCTGCCACTAACGCGCCAATGTGGTACTGGTTTGCCACCGAAGAAGGTCAGGTTATTGATTTAAACAGCCTGAAGCGCTCCCCCAAACAACAGCAGGCGCTGGCAGCGCTACGCCAGGGAAAAATCTGGCGTGACCAGGTGGCTGAACTCGAATTTAATGACGCCGCATTACAAGCACTGCGTAAAAAAGGTCTCTGCGACCTGGCGAGCGAAACGCCAGGTTTCAGTGACTGGCGCACGCACTACGCCGTTTCCGGTGAGCGGTTACGGCTAAATACCGAACAGGCCACTGCCGTTGGAGCGATTCACAGCGAATCAGACTGTTTTAGCGCCTGGCTACTAGCAGGCGTGACGGGTTCTGGCAAAACAGAAGTCTATCTGAGCGTACTGGAAAATATCCTCGCCCAGGGCAAACAGGCGCTGGTGATGGTGCCGGAGATTGGTCTGACACCACAAACCATTGCCCGCTTTCGCGAACGCTTCAATGCTCCGGTAGAAGTATTGCACTCCGGTCTGAATGACAGCGAACGTCTTTCTGCCTGGCTGAAAGCGAAAAATGGTGAAGCGGCGATTGTCATCGGTACGCGTTCATCACTGTTTACACCGTTTAAAAATCTCGGCGTAATTGTCATCGACGAAGAGCATGACAGCTCCTATAAACAGCAGGAAGGCTGGCGCTATCACGCCCGCGATCTGGCGGTTTACCGCGCCCACAGCGAGCAGATCCCCATTATTCTCGGGTCGGCCACTCCGGCGCTGGAAACGCTGTGCAACGTGCGGCAAAAAAAATACCGTATGCTGCGCCTGACGCGCCGCGCCGGAAATGCACGTCCTGCCATTCAGCACGTACTGGATCTAAAAGGTCAGCAGGTACAGGCCGGACTGGCTCCTGCGCTTATCACCCGCATGCGTCAGCATCTGCAGGCGGATAATCAGGTAATTCTCTTTCTTAATCGCCGGGGATTTGCCCCTGCACTGCTATGCCACGACTGCGGCTGGATTGCCGAATGCCCGCGCTGCGATCACTACTACACGCTGCATCAGGCGCAGCATCATTTGCGCTGCCACCACTGTGACAGTCAGCGTCCCATACCGCGTCAGTGTCCTTCCTGCGGTTCTACGCATATGGTACCGGTCGGACTCGGCACCGAACAGCTTGAACAGGCTTTAGCCCCCTTCTTCCCAGGTGTACCGATTTCGCGTATTGACCGCGATACCACCAGCCGTAAAGGGGCGCTGGAGCAGCATCTGGCAGAAGTGCATCGCGGCGGCGCACGAATTCTTATCGGCACACAAATGCTGGCAAAAGGTCACCACTTCCCGGACGTCACACTGGTGGCATTACTGGATGTGGACGGGGCGCTATTCTCGGCAGATTTTCGTTCAGCAGAGCGCTTCGCCCAGCTTTACACACAGGTATCCGGGCGTGCAGGCCGTGCCGGTAAACAGGGTGAAGTGGTGCTGCAAACGCACCACCCTGAACATCCACTGCTGCAAACCTTGCTGTATAAAGGTTATGACGCCTTTGCCGAACAGGCACTGGCCGAACGCCAAACGCTGCAGCTTCCACCGTGGACCAGCCATGTGATCGTACGGGCAGAAGACCATAACAATCAGCATGCGCCGATGTTCCTGCAGCAACTGCGCAATCTGATTCAGGCCAGTCCGCTGGCCGACGACAAACTCTGGGTGCTCGGCCCGGTTCCTGCACTGGCACCCAAGCGTGGCGGCCGTTATCGCTGGCAAATTTTGTTGCAACATCCGTCACGCATTCGACTACAACATATCGTTAGCGGGACACTGGCGTTAATCAATACGCTGCCTGATGCACGCAAGGTCAAATGGGTGTTGGATGTCGATCCCATTGAGGGATAGCCCCCTCATGATGCGAGGCGGATCGTAAAATTAAATATCCATCACACTTTTTATGAAAATTCTGTAACTGCTTCTATTCACTATCTGATAAAAATATTTCAAATGAAGGTTACCCAGGGACAGGTCTGCGCCAGCAGCTCTCTGGCGAGGAGAAAGAGTGAAACCGAATAAGCAGGTCGCTGCCGCTACGATGAAAGATGTTGCCCTGAAGGCGAAAGTCTCCACGGCAACCGTCTCCCGTGCATTAATGAACCCGGACAAAGTCTCTCAGTCCACCCGTAGCCGGGTTGAGCAGGCCGCGCTGGAAGTGGGATATCTCCCCCAATCGATGGGGCGCAACGTTAAGCGCAATGAATCACGTACCATTCTGGTGATTGTTCCGGATATTTGCGACCCGTTCTTTAGTGAAATTATCCGGGGCATTGAGGTCACCGCCGCAGAGCAGGGTTACCTGGTGCTGATCGGTGATTGCGCGCACCAGAACCAGGAGGAAAAGACTTTTCTTAACCTCATTATCACCAAGCAGATCGATGGCATGGTACTGCTTAGCTCACGTCTGCCGTTTGATGCCAGCGTGGAAGAGCAACGCAATTTGCCACCGATGGTGATGTCCAACGAATTCGCGCCAGAGCTGGAGCTCCCCACCGTTCATATTGATAACCTCACCGCTGCGTTTAATGCGATGAACTATCTGCTTGAACTGGGTCATCAGCGTATTGGCTGTATCGCCGGACCAGAGGATATGCCACTGTGTCACTACCGCCTGCAAGGTTACGTTCAGGCGTTGCGCCGCAGCGGGATTACGGTCGATCCACATTTTATCGCGCGCGGTAATTTTACCTATGAAGCAGGTGCAAACGCACTGAAACAGCTGCTTGAGCTACCACAGCCGCCTACCGCTGTTTTCTGTCACAGCGATGTCATGGCGCTGGGCGCACTCTCATATGCCAAACGTCAGGGCTTAAAAGTACCTGACGATTTATCCATTATTGGCTTTGATAACATTTCACTCACAGAATTTTGTGATCCACCCCTGACAACCGTTGCACAGCCGCGTTTCGATATCGGACGTGAAGCTATGCTGTTACTGCTCGATCAATTACAAGGGCATAACGTCAGTAGTGGCTCACGTTTACTGGACTGTGAGCTTATTATTCGGGGCTCTACGCGGGCATTGACTTAAAGTAAAGTGCTTTCGGACTCCCCTGTCTGGTCAAAGGCCCGCCGCTTAAGTAACATGGCGGGCTGACGAGCGAATAAATACAGCGAAACGATAGTGGCACAACGAGATTATGTACGTCGCGGCCAACCGGCACCTTCGCGGCGCAAAAAGAGCACTTCACGGAAAAAGCAACGCAATACGTCAGCGGTATCCCCCGCGATGGTCGCTATTGCGGCAGCCGTACTTGTGACCTTTATCGGTGGTCTGTACTTCATTACGCATCACAAGAAAGAAGAGTCCGAAACGCTGCAAAGCCAGAAAGTCACCGGTAATGGGATCCCACCGAAACCGGAAGAACGCTGGCGATACATCAAAGAGCTGGAAAGCCGCCAGCCGGGCGTGCGTGCGCCAACCGAACCTTCTGCTGGCGGTGAAGTGCTTAACGCCGATCAGCTTACCAATGAGCAGCGTCAGCTCCTGGCGCAAATGCAGGCTGATATGCGTCAGCAGCCCACGCAGCTCAATGAGGTACCGTGGAACGAACAAACGCCTGAACAACGCCAGCAAACTCTGCAGCGCCAGCGTCAGGTGCAGCAACAGCAGTGGACCAACGCACAGCAACAGGCTCAGCAGCCGCGTACGCGGGTAACGGAACAACCTTACCAGCAACAGCAACAGCAACAGCAACAAACGCGTACGGTACAGGCTGCGCCGGTACAACAGCCGCGTCAAACGCAGCCAAAACCGGCGGCCCAACAGCCGTACCAGGATCTGTTGCAGACGCCAGCGCATACCACAGCTGCTCAGCCGAAAACGCAACCAGCCGCGCCGATTACGCATGAAACAGAAGCGCCAAAACAGACGGCAGAGAAAAAAGATGAACGTCGCTGGATGGTTCAGTGTGGATCATTTAAAGGGGCTGAGCAGGCAGAAACTGTGCGTGCACAGTTGGCCTTTGAGGGCTTCAATTCCCGCATAACCACCAACAACGGCTGGAATCGCGTGGTCATTGGCCCGCTCAAAGGCAAAGAAAATGCTGACAACACTATCAGTCGTCTGAAAGTGGCTGGCCACACAAACTGCATTCGACTCGCTACCGGGGGTTGAAACCCCCAAAATCCCCCCCATCTATACTTGCATTACGCCCCGTACACTGTGCGGGGCCTGTATTCTGCATTTGTAACCAAGGGGTCTGCTCGTGACAACAATAGTAAGCGTACGCCGTAACGGCCATGTGGTAATCGCCGGTGATGGTCAGGCCACACTGGGTAACACCGTAATGAAAGGCAACGTGAAAAAAGTCCGCCGTCTGTACAACGACAAAGTCATTGCGGGCTTTGCGGGCGGCACTGCGGATGCATTCACGCTGTTTGAATTGTTTGAACGCAAACTGGAAATGCATCAGGGTCATCTGGTGAAAGCTGCCGTTGAACTGGCGAAAGACTGGCGAACCGATCGTATGCTGCGCAAACTCGAAGCATTGTTGGCCGTTGCAGATGAAACTGCATCGCTCATCATCACGGGTAATGGCGATGTCATCCAGCCAGAAAACGATCTGATTGCCATCGGCTCCGGCGGTCCCTACGCCCAGGCTGCAGCACGCGCTCTGCTGGAAAACACCGAGCTTGGCGCACGCGAGATTGCTGAGAAAGCGTTGGATATTGCAGGGGATATCTGCATTTATACCAACCACTTCCATACCATCGAAGAATTGAACTCCAAAGCGTAAGGATCCCCCATGTCTGAAATGACCCCACGCGAAATTGTCAGCGAACTGAACAAACACATTATCGGCCAGGATAACGCCAAGCGTTCCGTGGCGATTGCCCTGCGTAACCGCTGGCGCCGTATGCAGCTCGACGAAGAGCTGCGCCATGAAGTCACGCCAAAAAACATTCTGATGATTGGTCCAACCGGTGTCGGTAAAACCGAAATTGCCCGCCGTCTGGCAAAACTGGCCAACGCACCGTTCATCAAAGTTGAAGCAACGAAATTCACCGAAGTAGGCTATGTTGGTAAAGAAGTTGACTCCATCATCCGCGATTTAACCGACGCAGCCATTAAAATGGTTCGCGTTCAGGCTATCGAGAAAAACCGCTTCCGTGCAGAAGAAATGGCGGAAGAACGTATTCTCGATGTGCTGATTCCTCCAGCCAAAAATAACTGGGGACAGTCAGAACAGCCGCAGGAACCTTCCGCTGCACGTCAGGCGTTCCGTAAAAAACTGCGTGAAGGCCAACTGGACGATAAAGAGATTGAGATTGATCTCGCTGCTGCACCGATGGGCGTAGAAATCATGGCGCCTCCGGGAATGGAAGAGATGACCAGCCAGTTGCAGTCCATGTTCCAGAACTTAGGCGGCCAGAAACAAAAACCGCGTAAGCTGAAAATTAAAGATGCGATGAAGCTGCTGATTGAAGAAGAAGCGGCGAAACTGGTCAACCCGGAAGAGCTGAAACAGGAAGCTATCGACGCCGTTGAACAACACGGGATCGTGTTTATCGACGAAATCGACAAAATCTGTAAGCGCGGTGAATCTTCTGGTCCGGATGTGTCCCGTGAAGGCGTACAGCGCGACCTGCTGCCGCTGGTTGAAGGCTGCACCGTCTCCACCAAGCACGGCATGGTGAAAACCGATCACATACTGTTTATCGCCTCCGGCGCGTTCCAGGTGGCGAAACCGTCTGACCTGATCCCAGAACTGCAGGGTCGTCTGCCAATCCGCGTCGAGCTACAGGCGCTGACCACCAGCGATTTCGAGCGTATTCTGACTGAACCGAATGCCTCTATCACCGTGCAATACAAAGCGCTGATGGCGACCGAAGGCGTGAATATCGACTTCACTGAATCAGGTATTAAACGTATTGCCGAAGCGGCCTGGCAGGTCAACGAAACCACCGAAAACATCGGTGCACGTCGTCTGCATACCGTTCTCGAGCGTCTGATGGAAGATATTTCCTATGATGCGAGCGATTTGAACGGCCAAAGCATCACAATTGATGCCGAATATGTGAGCAAACATCTGGATGCGCTGGTCGCAGATGAAGATCTGAGCCGTTTTATCCTATAATCGCGTTCAATGCATTTTCATCACTGTTGATGGGGCTGATAAAGCCCCATTTTTATTGGCGCTAAATATGACTGAACAACAACAAATTAGCCGCTCACAAGCCTGGCTGGAAAGTTTACGACCTAAGACCTTACCGCTCGCCTTCGCGGCGATCATCGTCGGTACGGCATTAGCATGGTGGCAAGGGTATTTCGATCCGCTGGTTGCTCTGCTGGCATTAATCACGGCAGGACTGCTGCAAATTCTGTCCAACCTTGCGAACGACTATGGCGATGCTGTCAAAGGCAGCGACAAGCCCGACCGCATAGGGCCGTTACGTGGAATGCAAAAAGGGGTCATCACGCAGCAGGAAATGAAGCGCGCGTTGATTATCACCGTGGTCTTAATCTGCTTGTCCGGTCTGGCGCTGGTAGCAGTGGCCTGCCACACGCTGACTGATTTTGTCGGCTTTTTGATACTCGGCGGCCTGTCGATTATCGCCGCTATCACTTATACCGTAGGTAATCGTCCTTACGGCTATATTGGCCTGGGCGATATTTCCGTGCTGGTCTTCTTCGGCTGGCTCAGCGTTATGGGGAGCTGGTATCTGCAGGCGCATACGCTTATTCCCGCGTTGATTTTGCCGGCAACGGCCTGCGGTCTGCTGGCAACCGCCGTGCTCAATATCAATAACCTGCGCGATATCAACAGCGACAGAGAAAATGGCAAAAACACGCTGGTTGTACGTTTAGGCGCCGTCAATGCCCGTCGTTACCATGCCTGCCTGCTGATGGGTACGCTGGTCTGCCTGGCACTGTTTAACCTGTTCTCGCTGCAAAGTCTGTGGGGATGGCTGTTTATTCTGGCCGCTCCGTTGCTGATCAAACAGGCAAGATATGTGATGCATGAGATGGATCCTACAGCGATGCGCCCAATGCTGGAACGCACCGTGAAAGCTGCGCTATTAACTAACTTACTGTTTGTTGTTGGGATTTTCTTAAGTCAGTGGTCCCTTTAACTGACAAATATCAATTAACAATTGATGATTTTGCCAACAGTACACATAGCGCGATATACTAAAAATTCTCGCAGCAACTGAACGTTAAGCCTATGAAATACGATACATCCGAGCTTTGTGACATCTATCAGGAAGATGTCAACGTCGTGGAACCGCTGTTCTCTAACTTTGGGGGACGGTCGTCGTTTGGCGGACAAATCATCACGGTAAAATGTTTCGAGGACAACGGGTTGCTGTACGATCTGCTCGAACAAAATGGCCGTGGTCGAATTCTGCTGGTCGATGGCGGCGGTTCTGTCCGTCGTGCGCTGGTCGATGCCGAACTGGCTCGTCTGGCTGTACAGAATGAGTGGGAAGGTCTGGTCATCTACGGCTCAGTCCGCCAGGTGGACGATCTGGAAGAACTGGACATCGGCATTCAGGCGATTGCCGCTATTCCGGTGGGTGCCGCAGGTGAAGGAACCGGGGAAAGCGATGTGCGCGTCAACTTTGGTGGCGTGACGTTCTTCTCCGGCGACCATCTGTACGCCGACAATACCGGGATAATCCTTTCCGAAGACCCGCTCGATATCGAGTGATCAAAAAAGGCACCGCAAGGTGCCTTTTTTATGCGTTATCGCTGAGTACCGGAAGCAGCTTGCGCCTTATCCAGCCTACACGTAGGGGCGATTACGCGAGAGATTTCGTGTTGTAGCAAGGCGGCAAACGAAGGTATCCCCAGGAGCGTAGTAAACTACGAGACTGGGGTAACTAAGCGCAGCCAACGCTGCTACGGCGCGAAAGATAAAGCGTAATTAGACTTCTTCCATACGGCCGAGCAGAGCATGCAGACGATCCTGCCAGCCATTCTGCTGTTCTTTCAGGCTGTTATTCTCACGCTCCAGCTCTTCACGCTGCTGCTGTGCAGACTGAACTTCCTGCGACAGTGAGTTATTCTTTTCTTTCAGCTCTTCGATTTCCATCTGCAACAGCGTGATGGTATCAATCGCCTGCTGTACTTTTGCTTCCAGTTTCTCAAACACTTCTAATGACATCGTCATACCTCTCCTGAATTGCAAGGCGTTGATGGATAAAAATCCTCGTCCCGATAACCGGCGACGCCTTAATAAAAACGAGCGCACTCTACTTAGCTCCGATTGTATGAAGCCGCGCCATCCCTGTCCAGCAGCATCCCGCGCAGATTGCGGTTTGCAACACTTTTAATCTTTGTCCTGGTGACAGACAGCGCATAACTCAAAAGTGTTAACATATTGGTTAATGAAATGATTCAGCTCACACTCTTTTTGTATAACAAATACCTCGTTATGGCGCGATAACGCTCATTTTGTTGATGCAGTACACACATTTCAATTTCGATATTTCTCGTTTTTGCTCGTTAACGATAAATTAACAGTGTGCCTACCGGCTCCGGGGATGTCAGTGACCTTCTCGAACACAATAAACATTAAACTCTCTTCAGGATCCGATTATGAGTCAAACATCAACCTTAAAAGGCCAGTGCATTGCTGAATTCCTCGGTACCGGGTTGTTGATTTTCTTCGGTGTGGGCTGTGTTGCTGCACTTAAAGTGGCTGGCGCTACTTTTGGTCAGTGGGAAATCAGTATCATCTGGGGTCTGGGGGTAGCGATGGCTATCTATCTGACGGCAGGCGTTTCTGGTGCACACCTGAACCCAGCAGTCACAATCGCACTCTGGTTGTTTGCGTGTTTTGACAAACGCAAAGTAGTACCTTTTATTATTTCGCAAATTGCCGGCGCCTTTTGCGCAGCGGCATTGGTTTACGGGCTTTATTACAATCTTTTCATCGATTTCGAACAAACTAACCATATCGTGCGCGGCAGTACCGAGAGCCTGGGTCTGGCTGGTACTTTCTCCACCTATCCGAACCCGCATATCAATTTTGTGCAGGCCTTCGCGGTTGAAATGGTCATTACCGCTATTCTAATGGGGCTGATTCTGGCACTGACCGACGATGGTAACGGTGTACCTCGTGGTCCGCTGGCACCCCTGCTGATCGGCTTATTGATTGCCGTTATTGGTGCCTCCATGGGTCCACTGACCGGTTTTGCGATGAACCCGGCTCGTGACTTTGGGCCGAAACTATTCGCCGGGCTCGCAGGATGGGGAGAGATTGCCTTTACGGGTGGTCGCGATATTCCTTACTTCCTGGTACCGGTGTTTGGCCCGATTACCGGCGCGATTTTGGGCGCATGGGCATATCGCAAACTGATTGGTCGCCATTTACCGTGCGATGTCTGCGCGATTGAAGAGAAAGACATTGCGGCCAACACTCAACAAAAAGCTTCGCAGTAATGTGACTACGGGACAAAAAATTATGACTGAGAAAAAATATATCGTTGCGCTCGACCAGGGCACCACCAGCTCCCGCGCGGTCGTGATGGACCACGATGCAAATATCGTTAGCGTTTCACAACGCGAATTCGAGCAAATCTACCCGAAAGCAGGCTGGGTAGAACACGACCCAATGGAAATTTGGGCGACCCAAAGCTCCACGCTGGTAGAAGTGCTGGCGAAAGCCGATATCAGTTCCGATGAAATTGCAGCGATTGGTATTACTAACCAGCGTGAAACCACTATCGTCTGGGAGCGTGAGACCGGTAAACCTATCTATAACGCCATTGTGTGGCAGTGTCGTCGTACCGCTGATATTTGCGAGAAACTCAAGCGCGACGGGATGGAAGATTACATCCGTAACAACACCGGCCTGGTAATTGACCCGTATTTCTCCGGCACCAAAGTAAAGTGGATCCTTGACCACGTAGAAGGTTCTCGTGAGCGCGCTCGTCGCGGTGAACTGCTGTTCGGTACAGTGGATACCTGGCTTATCTGGAAAATGACTCAGGGACGTGTACACGTAACGGATTACACCAACGCCTCACGTACCATGCTGTTCAACATCCACTCCCTGGACTGGGACGACAAGATGCTGGATGCGTTGGACATCCCGCGCGCAATGCTGCCGGAAGTTCGTCGTTCCTCCGAAGTCTACGGTCAGACCAACATCGGTGGTAAAGGTGGCACACGTATTCCAATCTCCGGTATCGCAGGCGACCAGCAGGCTGCGCTGTTCGGCCAACTGTGCGTTAAGGAAGGGATGGCGAAAAACACCTACGGCACCGGCTGCTTCATGCTGATGAACACCGGTGAGAAAGCGGTTAAGTCCGAAAACGGACTGCTGACCACCATCGCCTGTGGCCCAACCGGAGAAGTGAACTACGCGCTGGAAGGTGCGGTGTTTATGGCTGGCGCATCCATCCAGTGGCTGCGTGATGAAATGAAACTCATCAGCGATGCTTTCGACTCCGAATATTTTGCCACCAAAGTGAAAGACACCAACGGCGTGTACGTTGTTCCGGCATTCACTGGCCTGGGTGCACCGTACTGGGACCCGTATGCCCGTGGCGCGATTTTCGGTCTGACCCGTGGCGTAAACTCTAACCACATCATCCGTGCAACGCTCGAGTCTATCGCTTACCAGACCCGTGATGTTCTGGAAGCGATGCAGGCCGATTCCGGTATTCGTCTGCACGCACTGCGTGTTGATGGCGGTGCGGTTGCCAACAACTTCCTGATGCAGTTCCAGTCAGACATTCTCGGCACTCGCGTTGAGCGCCCGGAAGTCCGCGAAGTTACCGCACTGGGTGCCGCATACCTGGCAGGCCTGGCCGTAGGTTTCTGGCAGAATCTGGATGAGTTGCAGGAAAAAGCTGTTATTGAACGTGAATTCCGCCCTGGTATTGAAACCACAGAGCGTAACTTCCGTTACAGCGGCTGGAAAAAAGCGGTCAAACGCGCCCTTGCGTGGGAAGACCACGAAGAGTAATGCTGAAATGCCGGATGGGGCTAACGCCTTATCCGGCAAAACCTTCTCAACCCTGCACACGCACACACATCAATAATCCAGCCCCTTACCCTGTGCTACACTTCGCGCCATTCCTTTCTGCTACGAGTTTGCAATGAGACGAGAACTTGCCATTGAATTTTCACGCGTGACCGAAGCAGCCGCACTGGCTGGCTATAAATGGCTGGGTCGCGGCGATAAAAACATCGCTGACGGCGCGGCGGTGAACGCCATGCGTATTATGCTCAACCAGGTCAACATCGACGGCACTATTGTTATTGGTGAGGGCGAAATCGATGAAGCGCCAATGTTGTTTATCGGTGAGAAGGTTGGGACCGGTCTCGGCGATGCCGTGGACATAGCTGTCGATCCAATCGAAGGCACGCGCATGACAGCAATGGGCCAGGCGAATGCCCTGGCAGTACTGGCTGTCGGTGATAAAGGCTGCTTCCTGAACGCGCCGGATATGTATATGGAAAAGCTGATTGTCGGCCCTGGTGCGAAAGGATCAATCGACCTGAATCTGCCGCTGGAAGCTAACCTGCGTAACATTGCTGCCGCACTCGGTAAACCACTTGGTGAGCTGACCGTCACCATCCTTGCAAAGCCTCGTCATGATGAAGTTATCGCTGAGATGGCGAAGCTGGGCGTACGCGTGTTTGCCATTCCTGACGGCGATGTCGCCGCCTCAATTCTGACCTGCATGCCAGACAGCGAAGTCGACGTACTGTACGGTATCGGCGGTGCACCGGAAGGCGTAGTTTCCGCTGCCGTAATCCGCGCACTGGATGGCGACATGCAGGGCCGCCTGCTGGCACGTCACGACGTCAAGGGCGACAGCGAAGAGAATCGTCGCATTGGCGAACAGGAACTGGCTCGTTGCCAGGCAATGGGCATTGAAGCAGGCAAAGCGCTGCGTCTGGACGAAATGGCGCGCAGCGACAATGTGATTTTCTCAGCGACCGGGATCACCAAAGGCGACCTGCTGGAAGGGATTAGCCGTAAAGGCAATATCGCAACCACTGAAACACTGCTGATCCGCGGGAAATCGCGCACGATCCGCCGCATTCAATCCATTCACTACCTGGATCGCAAAGATCCTGATGTGCAGGCGCACATCCTGTAACAGATTTGTTTGATTGAGCTTTCCAGTCCTCCGGGACTGGAATTTTTTTGTTCAGCGAACGAAGATAAGGCAAGCAAATCAGACAGGAGAAAACCATGGCAGATTGGGTAACAGGTAAAGTCACGAAGGTACATAACTGGACCGATGCCCTGTTTAGTTTGACCGTGCGAGCTCCAGTTCATCCTTTCACTGCTGGTCAGTTTACTAAGCTTGGCCTTGAGATCGACGGTGAGCGCGTCCAGCGCGCCTATTCCTATGTGAACGCGCCTGATAATCCTGATTTAGAGTTTTATCTGGTGACCGTTCCCGACGGTAAACTCAGTCCACGTCTGGCTGCGCTGAAACCTGGCGATGAAGTGCAGGTCGTAAGCGAAGCCGCAGGATTTTTCGTGCTGGATGAAGTTCCCGATTGTGACACGCTGTGGATGCTGGCAACCGGCACGGCTATCGGCCCATATTTGTCGATTCTGCAGTTGGGTAAAGATCTTGATCGCTTTAAAAATCTGGTGCTGGTCCATGCTGCCCGATATGCCGCCGATTTAAGCTACCTGCCGCTGATGCAGAGGCTGGAAAAACGCTACGAAGGTAAATTACGTATCCAGACGGTCGTCAGCCGTGAAACGGCTACAGGCTCGCTTACTGGACGGGTTCCCGCGCTGATTGAAAACGGCGAGCTGGAAAAAGCAGTTGGGCTGGCAATGGATACCACCACCAGCCATGTGATGCTTTGTGGAAATCCACAGATGGTACGCGATACCCAGCAGTTACTGAAAGAGACCCGGCAGATGACCAAACACCTTCGCCGCCGACCGGGCCATATGACTGCTGAGCACTACTGGTAAGACATTACCGTGGGTTTATTGATTTTGTAGGTCCGATAAGCGTAGCGCTAGCGGGCGATCTGCCGGATGGCGGCAACGCCTCATCCGGCCTACGCTTTACCCTTTATACTTCACATCCAGCGTATCTACGCCAAATTTGTTTTCACCCTGAGTGCCAACAAACGCGCCCAGATCGATAATCATACCGACCAGAATCAGCGTAGGAATAAAGCGACCTACCACCCACTGCCAGATGCCTGGCAATATCGCCCAGTTTCCGGCCAGCAGCATCCACGCCAGAATCATCAATAGCGCCCACAATCCAGAGCGCCCCCGGTCATGCAGGCGTTTTACCGTCACTGCCGCCGTCGGCCAAAGCAGACAGACCAGGCAAAACGCAGCCGTCTGGATATCGAGTAATTTTTTACTCGCCAGTGAGAACAGAACCAGCATACCGACAATCCAGAGGCCGACCCAAATCCAAAAATCACGGCGTCCGATACGCCCTTTAAATGAGAATAACCACTGCTGTATGGTCATGTAGGTTCCTTTAAAATTGGCCTTCAGAACAGTTTACCCTTTTGACAAGCCCGACAGTTATCGTTTTAATCGTGGACAGTCATAACGAAAGGTACGATTGATGAAGCAAGGATTTACTCTGTTTTTATTATTGTTTTCAGCCCTGTCCGTAAACACTACGGCACTGGCGGAAGAGCACTCGACAGCAACCACAGCCCCCTACCTGCTGGCGGGTGCGCCGACGTTTGATCTGTCGATCAGCCAATTTCGTGAAAACTTTAATACGCAGAATCCAAAACTTGCATTGAATGAGTTCCGTGCCATCGACAGCAGCCGTGATAAGGCAAATCTCACCCGCGCCGCCAGTAAGATCAATGAAAACCTGTATGCGTCATCTGCTCTTGAGCGCGGTACGCTGAAAATCAAAAGCATGCAGGTAACCTGGCTGCCGATTCAGGGGCCGGAACAAAAGGCCGCCAAAGCGAAAGCGCTGGAATACATGAGCGCCATCATCCGCACCGTAGCCCCTTTACTGACCAAAGAACAAAGCCAGAAAAAGCTGCAAAAATTGCTCACCGCAGGCAAAGGTAAGCATTACTACGCAGAAACTGAGGGTGCAATTCGCTATGTTGTTGCAGATAACGGCGAAAAGGGGCTGACCTTCGCTGTTGAACCGATTAAGCTGGCATTATCTGAGAGTCTGGAGGAGTCGAATAAATGACAAAAAGCAAAGCCTTTCCAGGGATGAATCTCTATACTGTTTCACAGACCATGCTGCCCTGACGGGCGGCCATATTCCTTAATTCGCTGATAAAGCGTGGAGAAATGAAATGCGACATCCTTTAGTGATGGGTAACTGGAAACTGAACGGCAGCCGCCATATGGTAAACGAACTGGTTGCTAACCTGCGTAAAGAACTGGCTGGCGTAGCTGGCTGTGCAGTAGCAATCGCTCCACCGGAAATGTATATCGACCTGGCAAAACACGCTGCTGCCGGTAGCCACATCATCCTGGGCGCGCAGAACGTTGACCTGAACCTGTCTGGCGCATTCACTGGTGAAACTTCAGCTGAAATGCTGAAAGACATCGGCGCGCAGTACATCATTATCGGCCACTCCGAGCGTCGTACTTATCACAAAGAGTCTGACGAGCTGATCGCTAAAAAATTCGCTGTGCTGAAAGAACAGGGTCTGACCCCGGTTCTGTGCATTGGTGAAACCGAAGCAGAAAACGAAGCAGGCAAAACTGAAGAAGTTTGCGCACGTCAGATCGACGCCGTTCTGAAAACTCAGGGGGCTGCGGCATTCGAAGGCGTGGTTATCGCTTACGAACCTGTATGGGCTATCGGTACTGGCAAATCTGCAACTCCGGCACAAGCTCAGGCTGTTCACAAATTCATCCGTGACCACATTGCTAAAGCTGACGCGAAAATCGCTGAACAAGTTATCATCCAGTACGGCGGTTCCGTAAACGCAGCTAACGCAGCAGAACTGTTTGCCCAGCCGGACATCGACGGTGCGCTGGTTGGCGGTGCTTCGCTGAAAGCTGACGCCTTCGCGGTGATCGTTAAAGCAGCTGAAGCCGCTAAACAGGCTTAAGTCGTTGCGACGGGAGGCATGCTCCTCCCGTCACATCCGGCGATTCCGTTTTACCAGTATCCCAGCCAGTGCCACCAAAAGGCTCCGGTCACTCCCCAGATAGTCAGGTTGACCACGCTCATCACTAGCCCCGTTTTCCACCACTCCGCCAACGTGACATAGCCCGAGCCAAAGATGATGGGTGCAGTACCCGTACCATAATGCGTGAGCGACATCATCAGTGAGGAAGAGAAACCCAGCATCAGTCCAAGCAGTGCCGGGGGAGCGCCGAGACCTAATCCCGCAGCGAAGAACGCCGCGAACATGGCCGTAATATGCGCGGTGGTACTGGCGAAAAAGTAGTGTGAATAGACGTAAAGCAGGATCAGCAGCAGTGTCGCGATACTCCAGTGGACACCGAGATGATCAATTGCACTGCCCACGCTCGTCGCCAGCCAACCCACCAGACCCAGTTTGCTCAGGAAGTCCGCCATCATCACCAGAGCGGCAAACCAGACTATCGTATCCCATGCACCGCGGCATTTAAGAATATCGTCCCAGTTTAATACCCCCGTCACGAGCAGAATGGATAGGCCAATTAACGCCGCACTGGTGGGGTTAACAGCCCAGCCGTTGCCCATCAGCATCGCAGGAACACCCGCCCACAGGCAAAGCAACAAAACGAAAACTGCGAGGGTGATTTTTTCTGCCAGCGATAGCGGGCCAAGCGCGCCCAGCTTTTCCCGGGCAAACTGCGGCGCATTCGGCGTACGCGTAATGGCCGGTGGATAGAGCCACCAGATAACGATGGGCATCACGATCAATGAGACGACAGCAGGAAGGAGCGCCGCGATAGCCCACATCCCCCAGGTCATATTCAGCACCCCATCTGACCCTTTAGTCAAAAAGCTAACAATTAAGGGGTTAGGTGCAGTCGCTGTGATAAACATTGCTGAACTGATCGGGTTAATGTTGTAGTTCACCAGTGCAAGATATCGCCCCGTTGAACCATTTTCCTTGTCGCCGGGTTGAGACCCGAGACTTTCTGCAATCGCCCGCATCACCGGATGGATAATGCCGCCGCCGCGCGCGGTATTGCTCGGCGTTACGGGCGCGATCATCGTTTCCGCCAGCGTTAATGCCCAGGCGATACCCAGTGTTCTTTTGCCGAACAAGGCAATAAACCCATAGCCGATACGCGCACCCAGCCCCGTTTTCAACAGACTTTGCGACAGCATGATGGATAACCCAATCAGCCAGATCAGTTGGTTCGAGAAACCGCTTAGCGCGTCGTTCAACGCCGCTGAGGGTTTACCAGGGTTGGTAACGCCTGTCATAGCCACCAGCATAATCGCCACAATTGCGATAGCGCCGATGGGCATGGCCTTGCCAATAATCGCCGCGATCGTGCCGATAAACAGCGCCAACAGATGCCACGCCTCAGGAGTTACGTCAGGGGGGCAAGGAATAATAAACCAGATTGTCAGCGTAATAACGATCGAGATGATGGCAGGCCAACAGCGGATGGGGGTCAATCTGTCCATGAATCAATCCTTGAGTTTCCAGTGCGCAAGTACGCGCTCCGGTATTAACCGGTATCAGCACAAATAAAACAATTCATCATCTCACAAAACAAAAAATTAACACCACGATGAAACTATAATTTCCCTAATACGCTAAACCACACGTAATCCAGCGGCAACAGTACCAGATACGTCGCCACCGCCAGCGTAATACACAGCAACATCCCTGCTCTTGCGGGCACTTTCCCTAACGCCATCGCCACCACAATCGGTGATGCCTGATACGGCAACAACGGGGTGGAATAACCCAGAACCTGAATCATAATCACCGACAACAGCGGGAACCCGGTCGCATCGGAAAAGCTCTGGGCCAACGTGGTATACAGTGCCGGAACGCCATTAGCCGTCATAATAAAATTGAGCGCGGTGGTGATACCGGTCAACGCCAGGAAGCTGGTAAACGGTTTATTCGCATCCAACGGCATCACCTGTAACAGTGCTTCGCCCACCGCACTACCAATACCGGTCTGCGTCACAGTGATCGCCAGCCCCAGGATACCTGCCACATATATACAGGTGCGGATATTTACGCCACTGGAAAACTCCTCCCCATTAATAAAACCAACACGGGGCAACAGCGTAATGACCGCTGCCGTCAGGCCGGTCCAGGCTGGACCAATGCCGTGCCAGCTTTCACTCACCCACATAATCAGCACGACCGTCAACATCCAGGCCAGACGTTTCTCATCACCACTCATCGGTTCAGGTGGCGTCAGATCACGCGGTGCATGAGGCTTGCCGGGGAACAGCCAGCAAATAAGCACAATAAGTACCGCGCCTTTCAGCCAACCCAGCACAGGCGTATGTAACAGCAAATAGGGAAGGTAATTCAGATGGATACCGTAAGAGCCTTCCGCTGCACCACTCATTACCAGGTTAGGTACGTTCGCGGGTAGAATTGTGGCGGAAAGCTGGAAGGTGCCAAAACCAACGGCTAACGCCAGGCCGTACCAGGCGCGGGTACCATCGGCAATTCCGGCACGTTTCGCCATCGCCGCAACAATCGGCATCAACAACGCAATGCGCCCCATATTGGATGGCATTACAAACGCCAGCGCATAGCTAAGCAGCACTACGCTCGCAACCATTAACGGCCAGGAGTCGGTCAGCCGGGACGACAACGCACGCGCAGCCCGATCCGCCAGTCCCGTTTTACGAATCGCGATACCCAGTACGAAACCGCTAAAGACCAGCCAGAACGCTGACGATGCAAAGCCACCAAAGATCACATCCGGTGGAGCAATTTTGGCCACCATCGCCACAGAAAAGAACAGCAGAGCGGTTATAAACTCCGGTAACAACGACGTTGCCCAGAGCAGAATGGTGATGCCAACCACCAGAGAAGGAATAAACAGAGGGTGCGTAAGCCAGATCGACATGCCTGTCTCCTGTTGTTTTTTTCAACAAGAATACGGGGACAGGCAAAGAGAGTAAACGCCAGATTAGGTGGGGTTACTTCAGAATATCACATTGATGATCCTGAATTTCCTCGGCGGAGGCGAGATTCAATGACAGCAGATCGCGCTGCGTCGCCAACAGGACAAAGGAGTCATCGCTCTGGCGTGCCATCGCCAGCGCATAGCTGCCCATGTGCTCACGCGCATCAGGAACTTCTTCCGCCAGCATCATAAACGGGCTACGTTGTACCAGCTCGCTTTCCGTCACGCGGCGCGCCAGATACTGGTGTCCGCGTAGCCCACCGGGTAAAGGCAGCCAGCGAGTACCGATCTTCGCCAGATTGTCATCCAGTTGCGTTCTGACATCAGGACGCAGACAAGAGATATGAATATGAAAGTGGTTTTGCGTGCGACCAGTGACTGAGTTGATCGCCAGTGATACTGCCTTGTCGGGAATTTCCTGACCATATTTCTGACTCATAAAGCTACGCGCCTGCCAGGCGAGCCAGAAAAAGTTTGGCGTGCCCGATTTCAGCAACAGCGGGCTTTCCATCCCGTTAATACGGTAGCCAGGCATCAACAGATATTGCAGAGGGCCGTTACGGTCCTTGAACACCACGTATCCGGCATCCGGCTTAACTTCAGCGCACGGTGCAGGATTTTGGTGTTGTAACTGGTTCGGCAGACATTGCTCAAGCACAATCTGGCGTAACGCGTCCGGATTAGCGGTAAACTTCCAGTAGCCAATACCCGCCGTCGCAGCGATAACGATCACCACCAGTAAAAAATAGCCTGCTTTTTTCATTGCGCGTTCCCTGTATCTTATTGAAGTGGAAGAGTAACGCAAAATGATGACAAATAAAAAAGCCCGGTCGCATTATGCCACCGGGCCTGAAAACGACATCCGCACTTACCGTTTACTAATCTGATCGAACGTGCCGCCGTTAGAGAAGTGTTCTTTCTGCGCCTTTGTCCAGCCGCCAAACTCCTCGTCGATGGTGAACAGCTTCAGCTTCGGAAACGCATTTTCGTATTTCTTCGCAATTTCAGGATCGCGTGGACGATAGTAGTTTTTCGCTGCAATTTCCTGACCCTGCGGGGAATAGAGATACTTCAGATAAGCTTCTGCCACTGCTTTGGTATCTTTCTTTTCGACCACTTTGTCGACAACAGAAACGGTCGGTTCCGCCAGGATAGATTCGCTCGGAGTGACAATTTCGAACTTATCTTTACCCAGTTCATTCGTCGCCAGCAGCGCCTCATTTTCCCAGGCAATCAGCACATCACCGATCCCGCGCTCGACAAAAGTATTGGTTGAACCACGTGCGCCGGAATCCAGTACTTCAACGTTTTTAAACAGAGCCTTGACGAAGTCCTGTGCTTTGGCCTGATCGTTGTTGTTGTGGTGCAGCGCGTAGCCCCACGCGGCCAGATAGTTCCAGCGGGCGCCGCCTGAACTTTTCGGGTTTGGCGTAATGACCGACACGCCCGGTTTAACCAGATCGTTCCAGTCATGAATTTGCTTTGGATTTCCTTTGCGGACCAGGAAGACGATGGTGGAGGTGTAAGGCGCAGAGTTATCCGGCAAACGCTTAATCCAGTTTTTATCGATACGACCACGTTCAGCGATGGCATCAACATCATAGGCCAGCGCCAGGGTTACCACATCGGCTTCAATACCGTTAATAACGGAGGTTGCCTGTTTGCCGGAGCCACCGTGTGACTGGCGGATCACGACATTATCACCCGTTTCTTGTTTCCAGTGCGCGCTGAATGCTTTGTTGTACTGTTCGTACAGTTCACGCGTTGGATCGTACGATACGTTAAGTAACTGAATATCCTTTGCCAGAACGCTGGTCGATGCCAGCAATAATGTTAACCCCACGCTCCATTTGTTCATCGCCCAGCTCTCTTATGTTGTGTTGTGATGAGCAAAGCGTGCCAGAAAGCGATCCAAACATTAAAGAATAAAAAAAGATTTGCTATAACTTGGGGGAATAAAAGCGAGGGGATGTGCCGGATGGCGACTAACGCCCTATCCGGCCTACAAGTCTCTGCAACCTGTAGACCTGATAAGCGTAGCGCCATCAGGCGCGGAAAAAACAATCAGTACAGTTTTTTCGCGCAGTCGAGCCAGTCACCTTTGAACGGACGCTTCATGTTTTCAATTGCGTCAATGATGTCGTGGTGAACCAGTTGTTCGTTCTGAATGCCGACGCAACGACCGCCATGACCTTCCAGCAGCAGTTCAATGGCATACGCGCCCATACGGGAAGCCAGGATACGGTCGTAAGGCACCGGAGAACCACCACGCTGGATGTGGCCCAGTACGGTTGAACGCGTTTCACGGCCTGTTTCTTTCTCGATGTAATGCGCCAGTTCGTCAACGTCACACATGTGCTCAGTGATGGCGACGATGGCGTGTTTTTTACCTTTCGCGATCCCAGCTTTGATTTCAGCGACCAGATCGTCACGGCTGAATTCCACTTCCGGTACCACAACAAACTCACAGCCACCCGCGATTGCTGCCGCCAGGGTCAGATCGCCACAGTAACGGCCCATCACTTCAACGATGGAAATACGCTGGTGAGAAGAAGAGGTATCACGCAGGCGGTCAATCGCTTCTACCACGGTACCCAGTGCAGTGAAGTAGCCGATAGTGTAGTCAGTGCCTTTAATATCGTTGTCGATCGTGCCCGGCAGACCGATGCACGGGAAACCCATTTCAGTCAGGCGTTTTGCACCCAGGTAAGAACCGTCACCACCAATAACAACCAGTGCATCAATGCCACGTTTCTTCAGGTTTTCGATAGCCACTGCACGCACATTTTCGTCGCGGAATTCAGGGAAGCGAGCAGAACCGAGGAAAGTACCGCCACGGTTAATCATGTCGGATACGCTGTAGCGGTCAAGCTGGACCATACGGTCTTCATACAAACCCAGGTAGCCATCATGGATCCCCATGACTTCCAGTCCTTCCGACAACGCTGCACGTACAACACCACGGATTGCTGCGTTCATGCCCGGCGCATCACCGCCGCTTGTCAACACACCGATTTTCTTAATCATGACTACCTCTGAACTTTGGAATGCAAAATGAAATCTGCTGCCGGAAGTCGATTCCGCATATCGAAACGATCCAACGAATATGCAGATAGTATAACAATCACTTCCTGCTGAATTGATTCAGGTCAGGCCAAATGGTGGTAATTTATACACAAAATGCTGGCCTGGCACACTTTTTACAACGAATTAAACATCTTGCCTTCCCTGGGTACGACGGAACAGGGATCCTGGTGAATAATCACATCCGATCCCGGGAAACGCCGCAAAATTGCCTGCTCAACCTGTTCAGCCACTAAATGCGCCTGAACGAGCGGCAGATTATCTTCCATTTCCAAATGAATCTGAATAAAGCGGGTCGGCCCTGACTGCCGCGTGCGAAGATCGTGAGCGCCGCTGACTCCCGGCCATGACGTCACAATATCAATAATTTCCTGACGTTCCCCATCGGGTAAAGCGCGATCCAGTAAGGATTGCACCGCCTCATACCCCATACGTAATGCGCTATATAAAATATAGATGCCAATTCCGAGGGCAAACAAGGCATCCGCACGATGCCAGCCATACCAGGCAAGGCCAAGCGCAACGAGGATCGCTCCGTTCATCATAACATCAGACTGATAATGAAGCATATCTGCCCGGACAGCCTGACTTTGCGTACGTTTCACAACCCAGCGCTGAAACGTGACCAGTATGATAGTACAAATTAACGCAATGACGGTGACGATCACCCCTACGCCCGGATCTTTCATCGGCGTCGGCTGGACCAGATGCTGAATACCGGTCAAAAACAAAAACAGCGCCGAGCCTGAAATAAACATACTTTGTGCCAGCGCCGCCAGCGATTCTGCCTTCCCATGTCCGAAAGTGTGCTCATCATCAGCCGGTTGCAATGAATAACGCACCACCAAAAGATTGGTCAACGACGCGGCGATATCTACCAGAGAATCCACCAGAGCAGCCAGAATACTCACCGATCCGGTGTACCACCACGCAAAAATTTTGATCAAAAGTAACAGCGATGCCATCACTGTCGCGGCGATTGCCGCCCGGCTCACCAGCCGCCCATAGGTTTGATTCATAAACACTCCTGCCAGGATATGCCGCTAGTATAACGGATGAAGTAAAACAGTCAGGCAATAACAGAGTGTCAAATTTTGGGCAAAAAAAACCCCCACATCATGTGGGGGAAGACAGGGATGGTGTCTATGGCAAGGAAAACAGGGTTACTACTGGGAACGTGAGTTGCTACTACTCAATAAATTCAACGATGAGCTTTTTTGCCATTGCGCCATGTCGCGCAGTTGCTCCATTCGTTGTTCATGTTTCTCATTTAAAACCGCTTGCTGCTCGGGCGTTAACAGGCGATACATCTGGTTGCGAACCTTGGCTATTTCAACCTGGCGGGCAACCTGCTCTTGTGCCATTTTTTCTGCCTGAGCGCGCACAGCGCTTTCATCAAATTTCTCTGCGGTGACAAGGCGATGCATTGTCTCCATTTCGCTAACATTAACAGGAGGCTGCTCATGTCTTGCCTGCTGCATTAAATCTCGCATCTGTTGGCGTTGATGTTCGGTTAAACTGATACCGTCGAACATGTGGCTCTGCGCATTACGTTGCGAGCCGCTTTCTCCCAGGTGCCAGTGATCGCCTGTGACGACTTCAGCTGCATGGCTTAAAGTGCTGAGTGCCAGCGTTGAGGCCATGACGGCAGCGGTAACTTTGCCCATCACTTGCTCCCAAAATCTTTTCTGTCGCGATTCAACGAGAGACAGTTTACGATTCGGGCTGCAAACATGCGTCAGGGGGTGTAAAACAACGTAAAGTCATAGATTAGCGCCGCCTGATGACGTAATTTCTGCCTCGGAGGTACGTAAACAATGAATAAAATCCTGTTAGTTGATGATGACCGAGAGCTGACATCCCTGTTAAAGGAGTTGCTCGAAATGGAAGGTTTCGATGTGCTGGTTGCCCATGACGGGGAGCAGGCACTTGAGCTTCTGGATGACAGCATCGATTTACTTTTGCTCGATGTCATGATGCCGAAGAAAAACGGCATTGATACGTTGAAAGCGCTTCGCCAGACACACCAGACACCTGTAATCATGCTGACCGCACGCGGCAGCGAATTGGATCGCGTACTCGGCCTTGAGCTGGGCGCGGACGACTATTTACCGAAACCGTTTAACGACCGTGAACTGGTCGCGCGCATCCGCGCTATTCTGCGCCGCTCACACTGGAGCGAACAGCAGCAGAACAGCGACAACGGTTCGCCGACGCTGGAAGTGGATGCGTTAAGCCTCAACCCAGGCCGCCAGGAAGCCAGCTTCGATGGACAAACCCTGGAGTTAACTGGCACCGAATTCACCCTGCTCTATTTGCTGGCACAGCATCTCGGTCAGGTGGTTTCTCGTGAACATTTAAGCCAGGAAGTGCTGGGCAAACGTCTGACACCGTTCGACCGTGCTATCGATATGCATATCTCTAACCTGCGTCGTAAGCTGCCAGAGCGTAAAGACGGACACCCGTGGTTTAAAACCCTGCGCGGTCGCGGCTACCTGATGGTCTCCGCTTCATGATAGGGAGCTTAACCGCACGCATCTTTGCCATCTTCTGGTTGACGCTGGCACTGGTGTTGATGTTGGTACTGATGTTACCCAAGCTCGACTCACGCCAGATGACCGAGCTACTGGACAGCGAACAGCGCCAGGGGTTGATGATCGAGCAACACGTTGAAGCTGAACTCGCGAACGATCCACCCAATGATTTGATGTGGTGGCGTCGCCTGTTCCGTGCAATAGACAAGTGGGCACCGCCGGGACAACGTTTATTGCTTGTTACGACGGAAGGACGCGTGATCGGTGCAGAACGCAACGAAATGCAGATCATTCGTAACTTTATTGGTCAGGCGGATAACGCCGACCACCCACAAAAGAAAAAGTACGGTCGCGTTGAGATGGTCGGGCCTTTCTCTGTCAGAGATGGCGAAGATAACTACCAACTGTATCTCATTCGACCTGCCAGCAGTTCACAATCAGACTTTATCAACCTGCTGTTTGACCGACCGCTGTTACTGCTGATCGTCACCATGCTGGTCAGTTCCCCGCTGTTGCTCTGGCTTGCCTGGAGCCTGGCGAAACCGGCACGTAAGCTGAAAAATGCGGCGGATGAAGTGGCACAGGGTAACCTGCGTCAGCATCCGGAACTGGAAGCAGGTCCGCAGGAATTTCTTGCAGCAGGCGCCAGTTTTAACCAGATGGTGACCGCTCTGGAACGGATGATGACCAGCCAACAACGGCTGTTGTCGGACATCTCCCACGAGTTGAGAACGCCGCTGACGCGCCTGCAACTGGGTACCGCTCTGCTACGCCGTCGTAGCGGTGAGAGCAAAGAGCTGGAACGTATTGAAACGGAAGCACACCGACTGGACAGCATGATCAACGATTTACTGGTCATGTCGCGTAATCAACAGAAAAACGCACTGGTCAGTGAAACCGTGAAAGCAAACCAGTTGTGGGGCGAAGTGCTGGATAACGCCGCCTTTGAAGCTGAGCAGATGGGTAAATCGTTAACGGTAAACTTCCCGCCAGGGCCGTGGCCGCTGTACGGTAACCCGAATGCGCTGGAAAGTGCGCTGGAGAACATTGTTCGCAACGCCCTGCGTTACTCGCACACCAAGATTGAAGTGGGCTTCGCGGTGGATAAAGACGGGATTACCATCACCGTAGACGATGATGGCCCGGGGGTGAGTCCCGAAGACAGAGAACAGATTTTCCGTCCGTTCTATCGTACCGATGAAGCGCGTGACCGCGAATCCGGCGGTACCGGTCTGGGTCTGGCGATTGTCGAAACCGCTATTCAGCAGCACCGTGGTTGGGTGAAGGCCGAAGACAGCCCGTTGGGTGGTCTGCGTCTGGTTCTCTGGCTGCCGCTGTATAAACGCTCGTAATTAAACCTGTTGTGCCGGGCGGCGACTTCGCCTTACCCGGTCTACGCTTCCTGCTGGGGGAATTATTTCCCCCACAATCTCCGCGAATTGTCTTCGATTTTGCCGCTTAAACGACGTTTCTGCATCGTTCTGGTCCAGCTTTTTGATAATCCCGCAGCCGACAGCAAACGGTGGTACTGTTCATCATCGAACGGCATATGCCAGGCAATAGCAATTGCCTCCTGTACGCTGACGTCACTGACACGTGAAGTCAGAATCAAGGGGGCATCCGCCGACACCATCCCTGGCGCGATAACGCTGTACAGCCAGCCGGTTTTGCCTGCGTTTTGCATCTGGCTGGCCATATCACTGATGCCAAAATGGTAGTTAAGCTTAAAACACGGCGAGCGCGGCTGCGTGACCTGAATCAGTGCCTCTCCCCAATGGAAGATATCACCGATATAAACATTCTCTTCCGTCATTCCTTCAGTTGAGAGGTTCTCACCAAAGGCGGGGGCAATAAATAACTCTGCCTGTTCGGGGAATTCTTGTCTCCAGTGCAGATAGTGTTCACGCGGATAGTGGCACAGCGCGCGGTCCGGTCCACCGTGAATTTTCGTTTCCGCCTGCTCATCGCCTGCCAGACCCAGTTCAGTCAATATCAGCTCGCCATCGACCTGAACTTTCGCAATCGCGCTGGGACGGCTTCCTATGTAGTCCCGAATCTTGCCTGTAAAAACATCAACCGGATATCGCATCTGTTCCCTCTCCCGATAAATTTCCCCCATTACACCATATTTATTTTACCCCAGTCGCTCAAAATGAGAGCACGGTTCACATGAAAATTAGGTACACATGCTATCAATGTAAACTGGTTTTGAAACATCATTTCAATTAAGGAGTCAACAACGTGACTGGTCAATCGCAATTTGCTGGCGTCTGGTGTCCGTCCATTACGCCGATGGACAATGATGGCAAGATCGATCTCAACGGTCTGAGTCAGCATCTCAAACGCCTTACCGAGGCAAAGATCGACGTTATTTTACTGATGGGCAGCATTGGGGAATTTGCCTCCTTTACGCTGGAAGAGAGACTGTTACTGATCCGTGAGGCCCGGGCCATGAGCTCGCTGAAGATGGTCGCAAATGTCTCATCCACATGCCAAAATGATGTTCTGCTGATGGCGCAAGAAGCGTTTCACTCGGGATATGATGCCGTCATGATCCTGCCACCTTACTACTACGGACAAACATCGAAACAGTTGCTGAGCTACTTCCGCCAGCTAGGACAGAAGCTCAGTGGAAAATGGTTTGCCTATAACTTCCCGGCACGTACCGGCTGTGATTTAACGCCTGAACTGGTTGCCACACTCGCCGCTGAGTTCCCGAACTTCGCCGGTATTAAAGACACCGTGGACTGCCAGTCGCATACCCGCAGCATGATTCAGACAACCCGCGCCGTGCGGGAAGATTTTGCTGTGCTCTCCGGCTACGACGAATACTACATTCCTAACCTGCTGGCAGGTGGCGCAGGGATTATCTCAGGGTTGAACAACGTCATGCCGGAACTGTTTGTCAGCGCGCGCGAGGCATTTAAGCAGGGCGACCTGGCGGCGCTACGCGACATTCAGGATAAGATTGGCACGTATATGTCCATCTACGCGATTGGCGAGGATTTTGTCACCACCATTAAAACTGTAGTGTCACGTAAGTATGGTTATTGCTCAGGGGTTTCACGTAATGCAGGTGGGGAACTGAACGAGAGTGAGTGTCGGACAATTGACGAGGTCTTTGTCCTTTAGTTTTGCACCTGATGCCCGGTAGCGCGAACGCTTACCGGGCCTACATTGGCTGGATAAGCGCAGCGCTATCCGGTAAAAAATATTTACTTCACCGTGCCGCGAATATCAATTTCCGCCGCTCTGGCTTTAGCTCTTTTCGACCAGATAGAAGTGATAATCGGCACAAGAATTGATGTCACAATCACCGAGGTTGCCACCAGAGAAGTCGCTGCCGGAGCCATTGGTTTAAACGCTGGAACCATTTCGGCAATCAGCACCGGCGTGGCAACTGCCGCACCTGCAGAGCTGGAAGCCGCAATCCCCGCCGTACCATCCCCGCCGCCAATCAGTTTATCGGCGATAATCAATGGGATACCGGTGACGATAATCACCGCTACGCCCAGCAGTATACCCAGCACGCCGGTCTGAGCAATCACGCTCAAATCAATGGTGTTACCCAATGCGAAGGCAAAGAAAGGTATCAGCGTTTGCACCGCTTTACTGAAGAACTCGCGAAGCTCAGGGTCCAGATTTCCCAGTGCAAAACCAATCAGGAACGGCAACACCGCACCGACAAACACATGCGGTTCAAACGAAGCAATCCCCGCAGTTCCCAGAATGACCATGGTCATGAGCGGGCCGGACTCCAGTGACATCAGGACAAACGCCCCAGCCTCTTCCTTGGTGCCGTATTGCTGCATGATCGAGGCATACAGCCCGCCGTTGGTCATATCCATTGCAGCCACCAGCGCCAGCGTGGACAACCCGGCAAAGAACCCCACCTCCACTCCATGTTCTGGAAGAATGCGCGAAGCGATCGCCGCCACTACCCATGCCACCAGAATCTTGGTTATTACTAACGTGCCAGATTTACGCAGTACGGTTCCGGTGGCGCTTAGCTTAATCGACGCCCCCATGCAAAAGAACCAGACAGCCAGAATCGGCACTGTGCCAGTGATCATACCGTTGGTGAATGAGCCGAAGTATTTTCCGGCGCCGGGTGAAAAGGTGTGACATAACGCGCCCAGAAATAGCGGCACCAGCATCATACCGCCTGGGATTTTCTCTATCGTACGTTTGATATGCATTTCCATCACCTGTAGACATAAAAATGGGGCATTTTTATGGGCGATTGCATCTTGCTTATGAGATGCGCCCGTCTTGATGGAAAGAAGATAGACACTCAGAGGACAGATAAAAGTGATCCTAATCGCACAATAAAACATTGTTTCAATTTAAATGGATCAATGTTCCCATGTTGATTTTGATCACAAAAAAGCCCCCACAAGCATGACTTGTAAGGGCTGTATCAGGTCATCAGATCCTGGCCTGATAATCGTAACGCTATCAGGTTTCAGGCATCATCAAACTTATTTTTTCGCCGCAAAACGCGCTGCTGCTTCGTCCCAGTTCACCACGTTCCAGAACTCTTTGATGTAGTCCGGGCGACGGTTCTGGAATTTCAGGTAGTAAGCGTGTTCCCATACGTCCAGACCCACGATCGGGAAGCCAGAAGCACCAGAGATAGCTTCGCCCATCAGTGGGGAATCCTGGTTAGCAGTGGAAACAACAGCCAGCTTGTCACCTTTCAGAACCAGCCACGCCCAGCCAGAACCGAAACGGGTTGCTGCCGCTTTTTCAAATTCAGCTTTAAAGTTATCAACAGAGCCAAAGTCGCGCTCAATAGCGGCTTTCAGATCGCCCTGCAGCGTGGTACCGGTTTTCAGGCCTTTCCAGAACAGGCTGTGGTTAGCGTGACCGCCAGCGTTGTTACGCAGTACGGTTTTCTTATCCGCAGGCAGTTGATCCAGTTTGGTGATCAGCTCTTCAGCAGACAGGTTGGCGAATTCAGGCAGGCTTTCCAGCGCAGCGTTAGCGTTGTTTACATAGGCCTGGTGGTGTTTGGTATGGTGAATTTCCATCGTCTGCTTATCAAAGTGCGGTTCAAGGGCATCATAAGCGTACGGCAGGGATGGCAGTGTATAACTCATAATCATCTCCAGTATTGTCGGGCGGCCAGTGTTAACGCCGCGTAAGCAGTTGAGTCATTATAGTTAATTAAATGATATTGAAAATGATTATCAATGCCGTACTTTTTACATGGCTATTATGAGATGAAAATGTGAGCATTAGCGGAATAATCAGGCGAATTTTGCCAACACGCAGAGAAAACAGGCAACGACATAAAGGACACGGGAGACAAAGCAAGAGATAGTCTCTGGATTATCTCACGAGGAAATATTGCTATGTCTGTCAACATCGCCCTTTTCGGTATCGGCCTCGACACATACTGGCCCCAGTTTACTGGCCTGGAGTCACGACTTCAGGACTATCTGCAAACAATTGACGAGCGTCTGACGGCGCAACAAGCCACCGTAATTAACGGCGGCCTGATCGATAACGTCGACAAAGCCGACGCCCTTATCAGGCGGTTGCAGCAGCAGCCTGTCGATGCTGTCTGCCTGTACATCAGCACCTATGCCCTTAGCGCAACGGTACTGCCTTTGGTGCAAAGCATCAACAAGCCGGTCATTATTCTGGCCTTACAGCCAGAGCCTGGCCTGCCCTATTCGACAATCCGTCAAATCCCGGATCGGGGCGGGCGTACCGGAGAATGGCTGGCGCACTGCCAGGCCTGCAGCGCGCCCGAACTGGCAAACGTGTTTAACCGCGCGAATATCCGCTTTCAACTGATTGTGGGTGCATTACAGGGCGATGAGTACGTCTGGCAACAAACTGCGCAGTGGCTACAGGCCCTGAACGTACGCCAGATGCTGTCAAACTGTCAGGTCGGCGTACTCGGACACTATTATGACGGTATGGTGGACGTTTACAGCAATATGACGAATTTATCCGCCAGATTGGGCGTACGTTTTAAGCCGCTGGAAATGTGTGAGCTGGCGGAATATCGCGAGCAGGTCAGCGAGACGGACCTCTGCGCTAAACGGCAAGAGACGAACCGCGTGCTACAGGTGGAAGCAGCCTGTGAACCCGCTGAACTTGACCGCGCGCTCACCACGGCCTGCGCCATGGATAAACTTATTGCCCGGAATACCCTTGGCGCACTGGCCTATTACTACGAAGGTCGAAGCGGTAATGCTTACGAAAATATCATCACCTCAATCATCCTCGGTAACACGCTGCTCACCCACCGCGGTATTCCCGTGGCAGGAGAATATGAAATCAAAAACGTGCTGGCAATGAAGATCCAGCAGCTCCTGGGGGCCGGAGGTTCGTTCTCTGAACCCTATGGAATTGAATTTAATGACAATGTTGTACTGTGGGGGCATGACGGCCCGGCACATCCGCTGATGGCGGACGGCCCGGTTAACCTGGTACCGCTGCCGGTTTATCATGGTAAACCCGGTAAAGGTGTATCTATCCAGATGACCGTAAAACCCGGCCCGGTAACCTTTCTTTCGGTTGTTGAAGATGCCGAAAACGGCGTGCGTTTGCAGTATGCCGAAGGTGAAGCTGTGGCGGGTGAAGTACTGGATATCGGCAACACCAACAGCCGCTATCGTTTCCCTTTATCGGCTCGCGAATTCACAACGCAGTGGTGCCTGGGCGGTCCAGCCCACCATTGCAGCATTGGCCTTGGTCATCATGGCGACGTGCTGGATAAACTCGCCTGGCTGCTGGGCATTCAGGCAGTAAAAATCTGCTAACCCGCGACATTTCCGCCCTTCTCAAAAAAGAGGGGCGGAAGATCAATTTGTGATCAACATCCCTATCATCCCCTGAATTTTGCCAGCATTGCCAATCCTGCGGCAGCATGCTGAAGGTTAATTCATTGCTCACTCTTTAGACTTTCGATCATCAAAACGGGAGATTTTTATCCAGCCAGATCGATAATTTAAAAGGAAACAGAATGGGTAACGCAATTACGATGGGGATATTCTGGCATCTTATTGGTGCCGCAAGTGCCGCTTGTTTCTACGCCCCTTTTAAAAAGGTACAACACTGGACCTGGGAAACCATGTGGTCCATAGGCGGTTTTGTTTCATGGCTAATCCTTCCCTGGCTCGTCAGTTCGATCCTGCTACCGGACTTCTGGGCCTATTACCGTTCTTTCAGCGCTTCCACACTGCTGCCGATATTTTTATTTGGCGCGATGTGGGGGATCGGTAACATTAACTATGGTCTGACCATGCGCTACCTCGGCATGTCGATGGGAATCGGGATCGCCATCGGTATTACGCTGATTGTCGGCACCTTAATGACGCCTATCATTGCCGGTAAATTTGATGTGCTCGTCGGCACACCCGGTGGCCGTATGACCCTGTTCGGTGTGCTGGTCGCCCTGATCGGCGTAGCAATTGTCACCCGCGCCGGGCAGCTAAAAGAGCGCAAGATGGGCATCAAAGCGGAAGAGTTCAACCTGAAAAAAGGTCTGATACTGGCGGTGATGTGCGGCTTTTTCTCCGCCGGGATGTCCTTTGCAATGGATGCGGCAAAACCGATGCACGAAGCCGCTGCCGCACTCGGGATCGATCCGCTGTATGTTGCCCTGCCAAGCTACGTGGTGATCATGGGCGGCGGTGCGGTAATCAACCTCGGCTACTGCTTCATTCGTCTGGCAAAAATGAAAAACTTGTCGATAAAAGCCGACTTCTCGTTAGCAAAACCGCTGATTATCAGCAATATCCTGTTTTCGGCGCTCGCCGGGCTGATGTGGTATCTCCAGTTCTTCTTTTACGCCTGGGGCCATGCCAAAATTCCGGCGCAGTATGACTACATGAGCTGGATGCTGCACATGAGTTTCTACGTCCTGTGCGGCGGTATTGTAGGCCTGATTATGAAAGAGTGGAGCAATGCGGGCCGACATCCGGTCAGCGTGCTAAGCCTCGGCTGCGTGGTGATTATCGTCGCGGCCAATATTGTCGGTATGGGAATGGCAAGCTAATCGTTTTGATTACCGAGATGACGCCACTGGCTGGGCGTCATCCCGGTTTCCCGTGTGAACACCACCGAAAAATAGTTACTGTCCTCAAAGCCACAGCGCATAGAAATTTCACTGATCATCAACCGACTATGCTGAAGCAGATACTGAGCATGGCAAATTCGCACTTGCCGGAGGTACTGGTTGATAGTCATTCCTGTCTGGTTACGAAACTGCTGGCGCAAAACACGTTCGCTGCACTGCTCACGGTCGCAAAATTTGTCCAGTTCAAAGGCGTGTTCATGGCTCCCGGCCAGAGCGGTGATCAGTTTATCCAGCAGCGTTTCGCTTGATGTCGCCGGAAGCGTGTCCGTGGCATAACGATGCCGTTTCAGGATCATCACCAGTTGTCCAAATAACAGCTCTGCCAGGTCAAAAGCCTGCGGGTCGCGTTGATGGCTCTCATGCTCAAGCTGGCTAATGACCTGCCGGGCTTGAGTCATCCCGGCGCTGCCCAGTCGCCAGTGCGGCTGTCCCGCCGAGTCATTAAATCCTGGGATCGCGCTTTCCCAGCCCAGATTCAACGTCAGCCGTTCCGGGCAGTAGATAATATTCTGCAAAACGAGGTCGTTAACTGAGGTGTAGGAATGTTTATCTTCAGCACGAATATAAAACAGATCGCCACGGGTGATGCGGTACGGGCGATCGTTGAGAACATGCAGGCCATTGCCTCGCCAGACCATAACCAGTTCGCAAAACTCATGGGTGTGCTCAGCAAAGACGTTTTGCGGATAGCGATCGGCAACGGCGACCGCCTGCCGGGCATTGGCAAAAAAGTCTGACTTTAGAAGAATTAACCGCTCAGTCACCGTACCACCTCGATGCTTTGTTGCCTGATGGCGATACGCTTATCAGGCCGACACTGCGCCCTTGTAAGCCGGATAAGACGAAACTGTCATCCGGCGTTAAGGAACGTGATTATCTGAGAACTGGCGGCAAAAAACGTTGATAGCATTCGCGTTACTGGAGGCTGCTTCCCGCAGTGCGGTCACGTCCCTGGCGAATATCGCGTGGCGACCAGTCGAACTCCCGGCGAAACAGCGTCGAAAAGTGGTTACTGTCGCCAAAACCACAGCGATAAGCGATGTCCGTAACACTATCATCGCTGTGGCGTAATAAATGCCGGGCCTTAATGAGCCGCAGACGATTAAGATAGCGCTGTGGCGTCAATCCGGTTTGCTGTTTAAGCTGGCGGTGCATAGTGCGTAAAGAGAGCGAAAACTTTTCGGCTACCGCTTCCCAGCACACCTCATCGGCAAAGTGATCTTCCAGCCACGCCATCAGCTGATTAAGCCGCGCATCATTATCTGTAGCCACTTCCATCAGGCTACTTTTGCGTAACAACACCAGCAGTTGCATAAACAGGATCTCGCGATTTGCCGCCGACGGCGTGTCCATCTCATCACCGAGTTTTTCCATCTGCCCCACCAGCAAACGAACCTGTTGCAACACGCCCTGATTTACCCGCCAGTGGGACGGATACTGACCGTTCAGTTCCTGGGGCAAAAGCTGGTTCAGTCCGGCCAGAAACTGAAACGCATCCGGGGAACGATACAGAATATTTGTCAGACACAGGTTGTCAGTATGTTCATATAAGTGTCTGTCATGATCGCGGACAAAACAGACTGTTCCGCCGCTGATGGTGTAGGGCTGTCCGTTGAACACATGGATACCTGTCCCATGCTCAACCACCACAATTTCATGAAAATCATGGTGATGTTCAGGGAATGCTGACTGAGGAAGCCGCGGTTCAATCGTGAGGGTTGCTTTACCTGTCGGAAAAAAATCCACGCAATGCAGTACGGTCATGATGACATCCTTCCCGATCAAATGAACATGGCTGAATAGTAATTAAGGGTTACCAACCTCACCTTAAATTTTTGACGCCAAAGCGCGTAAACAGAGTTAATTCTTCAAGAAATAGTGGGAAAAAACGGGAATTGCGGAAGGGGTCACACCAGGCAAAATCACCTCCATTACCAGGAATTGTGAACACCATCACGTTCACCTTTGCCAGGCTGCCAGCCGCTTATTGAGGCTGTCACTAACAAGAAGGTACACCTTTCCGGGAGTTCTTAGACTGAGCGTAATAAAACTCAGAAGGACCTCGCTATGACTCTTCGCCATTGTGTCGCTGTCGATCTCGGCGCATCCAGTGGACGCGTAATGCTGGCGCGTTACGACAGTGAACACCGCACCCTGACGCTGCGTGAAATCCATCGCTTCGTTAACTGTCTGCAAAAAACAGACGGTTTCGACACCTGGGACATCGACAGCCTGGAAAACGACATTCGCCTTGGTCTGAAGAAAGTCTGCGATGAAGGCATTCGGATAGACAGCATCGGAATTGATACCTGGGGCGTGGATTACGTTCTGATCGGCAAAAACGGTCAGCGTGTCGGACTCCCCGTCTCTTATCGCGACAGCCGCACAACGGGCGTTATGGCACATGCCATGGCGCAGCTTGGCAAAAGCGAGATCTATCGCCGTAGCGGTATTCAGTTTCTCCCCTTCAACACCTTGTATCAGCTCCGAGCCCTGACAGAACAACAGCCAGAACGGGTCTCCCAGGTGGCCCATGCCTTGCTGATCCCCGATTACTTCAGCTATCGCCTGACCGGTGAACTGAACTGGGAATACACCAACGCCACAACCACCCAGTTAGTCAATATCAACACCGACGACTGGGATGACACTCTGCTGGCCTGGACCGGTGCAGCAAAATCCTGGTTCGGTCGTCCCACACATCCGGGGAACGTTATCGGCAACTGGATTTGCCCGCAGAAAAATCAAATCCCTGTGGTTGCCGTCGCCAGCCACGACACTGCCAGTGCGGTGATCGCGTCACCGCTGGCCGATCAAAACAGTGCGTATCTCTCTTCAGGCACCTGGTCACTGATGGGGTTTGAGAGCAGAACACCGTATACCAACGATACGGCGCTGGCAGCCAATATCACTAACGAAGGCGGCGCGGAAGGACGCTACCGCGTGCTGAAAAATATCATGGGGCTGTGGCTGCTCCAGCGCGTGTTAAAAGAACGGAACATCACCGACCTGACGGCGCTTATCGCCCAAACGCAAGCCTTACCGGCCTGCCGTTCCCTGATAAACCCTAACGACGACCGCTTTATCAATCCTGACGATATGTGCGCGGAAATTCAGGCGGCATGCCGCGAAGCAGGTCAGGCCGTTCCCACGCAAGACGCTGAACTGGCTCGCTGCATTTTCGACAGCCTGGCATTGCTGTACGCCGACGTCCTGCAGGAACTGGCGGACCTTCGGGGTGAGGCATTCAGCCAATTACATATTGTCGGTGGCGGCTGCCAGAACGCGTTACTCAACCAACTTTGCGCTGATGCTTGCGGTATCCGAGTCATGTCCGGGCCAATTGAAGCCTCTACCCTCGGCAATATTGGCGTTCAACTGATGACGCTGGACGAGCTGAACAACGTCGATGATTTCCGCCAGCTAGTGATAGCCAACTATGACCTGACGACCTTCATTCCAAATCCTGAAAGTGAAATTGCCCGCTACCAGGCGCAGTTTCAATCAATACGACAGACAAAGGAGCTTTGCGCATGACCACTCAACTTGAACAAGCCTGGGAACTGGCAAAACTACGTTTTGCAGCGGTAGGTATCGATGTCGAAGAGGCATTACGCCAGCTCGATCGCCTGCCAGTCTCTATGCACTGCTGGCAGGGCGATGATGTCGCTGGATTCGAAAACCCGGAAGGTTCGCTCACGGGCGGTATTCAGGCTACCGGCAACTATCCGGGCAAAGCGCGTAATGCCGTCGAACTACGTGCCGATCTGGAGCAGGCGCTGAGCCTGATCCCTGGTCCAAAACGTCTGAACCTGCATGCTATCTATCTGGAATCCGATACGCCAGTTGCCCGTGACCAAATCAAACCCGAACACTTTAAAAACTGGGTTGAATGGGCGAAAGCAAACCAGTTAGGCCTGGACTTCAACCCATCCTGTTTCTCTCACCCGCTGAGTGCCGACGGCTTCACGCTGGCACATGCTGACGACAGCATCCGTCAGTTCTGGATTGACCACTGCAAAGCCAGCCGCCGCATTTCGGCCTATTTCGGCGAGCAATTGGGAACACCATCGGTGATGAACATCTGGATCCCGGATGGCATGAAAGACATTACCGTCGACCGTTTGGCTCCGCGTCAGCGCCTGCTGGAAGCGCTGGATGATGTCATCAGCGAAAAACTCGATCCGGCGCATCACATCGATGCCGTGGAGAGCAAACTGTTTGGCATCGGCGCAGAAAGCTACACCGTCGGCTCCAACGAGTTCTACATGGGCTATGCCACCAGCCGCCAGACTGCGCTGTGCCTGGATGCGGGTCACTTCCACCCGACTGAAGTCATTTCCGACAAGATCTCCGCTGCCATGCTGTACGTACCTCGCCTGCTGCTGCACGTCAGCCGTCCGGTCCGTTGGGACAGCGACCACGTGGTGTTGCTGGATGATGAAACCCAGGCGATTGCCAGCGAGATCGTCCGCCACAACCTGTTCGACCGTGTACACATCGGTCTCGACTTCTTCGATGCCTCAATCAACCGCATCGCGGCCTGGGTTATTGGCACCCGCAATATGAAAAAAGCCCTGTTGCGTGCGCTGTTAGAGCCGACTGAACAGCTTCGTCAGCTCGAAGCCAGTGGTGACTACACCGCACGTCTGGCCCTGCTGGAAGAGCAGAAATCTCTGCCGTGGCAGGCGGTCTGGGAGATGTATTGCCAGCGTCATGACGCTCCGGCAGGCAGCCAGTGGCTGGACAGTGTCCGCGCCTATGAAAAAGAGATTCTGAGTAAACGTAAATAACCCTGATTGCCGGATGGCGCTGCGCTGATCCGGCCTACGGAAACGACATACATCGTAGGCCCGATAAGGCGTAATCCGCCATCGGGCAACAAAACAGACAGGAACACCAAACATGCAGAACATAACCACATCCTGGTTCGTTCAGGGAATGATCAAAGCCACTTCTGATGCCTGGCTGAAAGGCTGGGATGAGCGCAACGGAGGCAACCTGACGCTGCGCCTGGATGAAGCGGATATTGCGCCCTTTACCGCCGATTTCCACAAAGAACCACGTTATATCGCGCTGAGTCAGCCGATGCCGCTGCTGGCGAACACGCCTTTTATCGTCACCGGCTCCGGCAAATTCTTCCGCAACGTCCAGCTCGATCCGGCAGCAAATTTGGGCGTAGTGAAAATCGACAGCGACGGTGCGGGCTATCACATTCTTTGGGGGCTGACCCACGAAGCCGTTCCAACTTCCGAACTGCCAGCTCACTTTCTTTCCCACTGTGAGCGCATTAAAGCCACCCACGGTAAAGATCGGGTGATCATGCACTGCCACGCGACCAACCTGATTGCCCTGACCTACGTGCTGGAAAACACCACCGCGCTGATCACCCGCAAACTGTGGGAAGGCAGCACCGAGTGCCTGGTAGTGTTCCCGGATGGCGTCGGCATTCTGCCGTGGATGGTGCCTGGCACCGATGAAATCGGGCAGGCCACCGCGCAGGAAATGCAAAAGCACTCACTGGTACTGTGGCCGTTCCACGGCGTGTTCGGCAGCGGCCCTACACTCGACGAAGCGTTCGGTTTGATAGATACCGCAGAGAAATCTGCTGAAGTTTTAGTCAAAATTTATTCGATGGGCGGTATGAAGCAAACCATCACGCGTGAAGAGCTGATTGCTCTCGGCAAACGTTTCGGCGTCACCCCGCTTGCCAGCGCATTAGAGCTGTACTGATACCTCCCACCGTAGGCCTGATAAGGCGCGCCAGCGTCGTCATCAGGTAATAACACAATGCCGGATGGCAGTTCGCTTTATCCGGCCTACAGGACATTACTTTTAAGGAGAATATTCATGAGCTTTATGTTGGCACTTCCTAAAATCAGTCTTCACGGCGCAGGGGCAATTGACGACATGGTTAATCTGGTCGCTAACAAGCAATGGGGTAAAGCGCTGATCGTTACCGATGGTCAACTGGTCAAGCTGGGCCTGCTGGATAGCCTGTTTGCCGCGCTTGATACGCATAAAATGTCGTATCACTTATTCGACGAGGTGTTCCCTAACCCAACAGAAGAACTGGTGCAGAAAGGCTTTGCGGCGTATCAGGACGCACAGTGTGATTACATTATCGCTTTCGGCGGCGGCAGCCCAATCGATACCGCCAAAGCGGTGAAAATTCTGACCGCAAACCCTGGTCCGTCTACCGCGTATTCCGGGGTGGGCAAAGTGAAAAATGCGGGCGTACCGCTGGTCGCAATTAACACCACCGCAGGCACAGCGGCAGAAATGACCAGTAATGCGGTGATCATCGATTCCGCGCGCAAGGTCAAAGAGGTCATTATCGATCCGAACATTATTCCTGATATCGCCGTGGATGACGCCAGCGTCATGCTGGAAATTCCGGCCTCTGTCACCGCGGCCACCGGTATGGACGCCCTGACTCATGCGATTGAAGCCTATGTTTCCATCGGCGCGCATCCACTGACCGACGCCAACGCGCTGGAAGCCATTCGCCTGATCAACCTGTGGCTGCCAAAAGCGGTTGACGATGGTCATAACCTCGAAGCGCGTGAACAAATGGCGTTTGGCCAGTACCTGGCGGGCATGGCGTTCAACAGCGCCGGCCTCGGGCTGGTGCATGCGCTGGCACATCAGCCGGGCGCAACGCATAACCTGCCGCACGGCGTTTGCAACGCCATCCTGCTGCCCGTTATCGAAAACTTTAACCGCCCGAACGCCGTGGCTCGCTTTGCTCGCGTAGCGCAGGCAATGGGTGTCGATACCCGAGGGATGAGCGATGAGACCGCAAGCATGGAAGCCATCAACTCTATCCGCGCGTTAAGCAAACGTGTCGGTATTCCTGCTGGATTTAGTTCGCTTGGCGTCACCAAAGAGGATATCGAAGGCTGGCTGGACAAAGCACTGGCCGATCCGTGTGCACCATGTAATCCGCGCACCGCCAGCCGCGACGAAGTCCGCGAGCTGTATCTGGAGGCGTTATGATCCGCAAAGCCTTTGTGATGCAGGTGAATGCTGATGCACATGAAGAGTATCAGCGTCGTCATAATCCCATCTGGCCGGAACTGGAAGCCGTACTGAAAGCCCACGGCGCACATCACTATGCCATTTATCTCGACCAGGAACGCAATTTACTGTTCGCCACCGTTGAGATTGAGTCCGAAGAGCGCTGGAATGCGGTAGCCAGTACCGACGTTTGTCAGCGCTGGTGGAAGCATATGCGTGACGTAATGCCTGCCAATCCGGACAACAGCCCGGTAAGTGCAGAGCTAAAAGAAGTGTTTTACCTGGAGTGATGTGTACATCGGATGGTGCTTGCGCTTGACCGGCCTACGGCGAATACAGTCCACAGGCCGGATAAGGGTGCAAGCACCATCATCCGGCACAACGTCATTTTGAGATCAGTTCTGCTCTGCCACCAGAATTGCCTGCGTGTCAGGCTCCAGCGCTTTAAAGATATGTTCCTGATCAGCGGGGTAACAAATGTAGTCCCCTTCTGCCAACTCCTCGGGGGCTTCGGTCAGTCCCACCAGCGCCTTGCCCTGCGTCACAATAATGTGCTCGACCGATCCCGGCGGATGCGGGTGAGAAATACGATCTGCTCCCGGTTGTGTCAGCAGCAAATAGATATCCCTTCTTGCACCCGGTGGACAGGCTGCCAGTAAAATCGCCTGATAATGAGCCTGCTCAGCTACCACTTTTGTCCCTTCGCCGCGACGTATCACCTGGGTTTTTTGCTCCAAAGGCTCCAGCAGCCGTGCGAAGGGAATATCCAGCGCCACACACAGCGACCACAGCGTTTCCAGGCTAGGATTTCCATTGCCCGCTTCCAGTTGCGAAAGCGTGGATTTTGCAATCCCCGCGCGTCGTGCAATCTCAGCCAGTGACAGACCGGTACGCTGACGTTCGCGCACCAGGCTTTTCGCAATCATACTGATGGGTTGGGTCATACATGACTCCATGTTTTTTATATCGAACGAATCGTTCGACTTGTAAAGCAAATCTGTTACGTTCATTATAATGGAAATTCGTTCGATATAGCCAAAACAGTATGAAACATTATTTTTCCAGTCTTAAAGGCGACACGATAAAAGCGATACTTTTAGTGTGTCTGGCGGTCGGTGTGGTGGGGATGTCTTACGGCTCACTGGCAATGGCTTACGGATTTCCACTTTGGGTACCGTTTGTACTCTCCATTACTGTGCTGGCTGGCGCATCCGAATTTATGTTTATCGGCATTGTCGCCAGCGGGGGTAACCCGCTGGCCGCAGCGGCAGCCGGGCTGCTGGTTAACGCCCGTCACGTCCCGTTTGGCGTTACGGTGCGCGACCTGGTTGGAACACGTGCCGCCAGTTTCCTCGGCTGCCATATCATGAACGATGAAAGCGTGGTGTTTGGCCTGTCGCAAAAAACACCGGAGCAGCGTAAAGCGGCCTACTGGCTGTGCGGTTTGGGCGTCGCCATTATCTGGCCATTGGGCACGCTGCTTGGGGCGATGGTTGGCAAGCTATTGCCAGCACCAGAAACCATCGGTCTGGACGCCGTATTTCCCGCCATTCTGCTGGCCTTAGTTGTTCCGGCATTTAAAAACCGTACCACACTGGTCCGCGCCTGTAGCGGTGCTGCGCTGTCGCTCGCCGCCGTACCTTTTGCCCCGGTGGGACTGCCGGTGTTGCTCTCACTGTTTGGCCTACTGACGAGGAAAAAATAATGGGTAACATGACGCTGTTTATCGTCGGTATCGCTATCCTGTCTCTGGGAACGTATCTAATGCGTTTAGGGGGAGCAAAACTGGGTAGCCGCCTGGCGTTCTCCGAGCGTTCCCAGGCGCTGCTTTCAGATGCTGCAACGGTATTACTGTTCTCCGTCGCACTGGCAACCACCTTTTATGAAGGCGAACATTTTGCCGGTATGGCGCGCCTGCTGGGTGTTGGCTTCGCCGTATTTCTCGCCTGGCGTAAGATGCCACTAATTGTGGTGATTATTGCCGCGGCGGTCGTGACAGCACTGTTGAGAATGGCAGGAATAAATTGATTCCCCCTTTAACCTGATGACGACAAATTCATCAGGTTAATTTTCCATATGATTATGTGTAGCACCCCGCAAAAACAGTACCCGACTCAGCGGTGTATTGTCACATTTCCCCGACATATTGCCTCTCATCTCTTCACCGTCCCACCGTTAAAATCAAATCAAACAGGTTTTAATGGAGTCTTACCATGGCAGCCCTCACCGCAAACTGTCTTGATCTGAATATTCAGGGCAATAGCGTTTATTCCATTCTAAAGCAGTTCGCAAATATGGCATTTAAGAACGGCTATATCACCGATCGCCCCCTGTTCCTGCAAACGCTGCTGCTACGAGAAAAATTGCATTCCACCGGATTTGGATCGGGTATCGCTGTTCCCCACGGCAAAAGCACCTGCGTGAAGCAGCCCTTCGTTCTGTTTGCGCGTAAATCCGAAAGCGTGGACTGGAAAGCCAGCGACAGTGAGGACGTCAACTGCTGGATATGCCTCGGTGTACCGCAAACCGGCGAAGACTCTCAGGTCCAAATCATCGGCACCCTGTGCCGAAAAATTATCCATCAGGATTTCATCAACCAACTGAAACAGGGCAACGCTGAACAGGTTCTTGCCTTGCTAAATCAGACCTTAACTTCATAAGGAAGCGGCTATGGAGTCATCCTTACGTTTAGTGGCGATCACCAACTGTCCTGCGGGAATCGCCCACACCTACATGGTGGCAGAAGCGCTGGAACAGAAAGCGCAGTCACTTGGCCATACGATTAAAGTCGAAACTCAAGGTTCAAGCGGCGTCGAAAACCGCCTGACCAGCGAAGAAATAGCCGCTGCGGACTACGTGATTCTGGCAACGGGACGCGGATTAAGCGCCGAAGATCGGGTTCGGTTCTCCGGGAAGAAAGTGTATGAGATCGCTATTTCCCAGGCGCTGAAAAATATCGATCAGATATTCACGCAACTTCCTTCACATTCGCAGCTGTTTACAACAGATAGCGGCATGAAATTAGGTAAACAGGATGTTCAGCAAGGCAGTGTGATGAGTCATCTGATGGCGGGAGTTTCCGCCGCGCTGCCGTTTGTTATTGGCGGCGGTATTCTGGTTGCGCTCGCCAATATGCTGGTGCAGCTCGGTTTACCGTATACCGATATGTCGAAAGGTGCGCCGTCGTTTACCTGGGTAGTCGAGTCTATCGGCTATCTCGGCTTCACCTTTATGATCCCGATTATGGGCGCATACATCGCATGGTCGATTGCTGATAAACCCGCTTTCGCTCCGGCATTTCTGGTTTGCTATCTGGCGAACGATAAAGGATTGCTGGGCACCCAGTCTGGTGCGGGTTTTCTCGGCGCGGTGGTGCTGGGACTGGCGGTCGGCTATTTCGTGCTGTGGTTTCGCAAAGTACGCCTCGGCAAAGCGCTCCAGCCGCTGCTCGGCTCAATGTTGATCCCATTCGTGACTCTGCTGGTGTTTGGGGTATTGACCTGGTATGTCATTGGCCCGGTGATGTCCGACATCATGAGCGGATTACTGCACTTCCTGAACACTATTCCCCCATCAATGAAAATGGGTGCAGCCTTTCTTGTCGGAGCGATGCTGGCATTCGACATGGGCGGACCAATCAACAAAACTGCATGGTTCTTCTGCTTCTCACTCCTGGAAAAACAGATCTACGACTGGTACGCCATCGTCGGTGTAGTGGCACTGATGCCCCCCGTCGCAGCGGGTATCGCTACATATCTGGCGCCTAAACTGTTTACTCAACAGGAGAAGGCCGCCGCCAGTAGTGCGATTGTGGTAGGCGCAACGGTTGCGACTGAACCCGCAATCCCTTACGCGCTGGCCGCACCGTTACCGATGATCACTGCCAATACGCTCTCTGGCGGTATTACTGGCATGCTGGTAATCGCCTTCGGAATCAAACGGCTGGCGCCGGGATTAGGTATCTTTGATCCGCTGATCGGCCTGATGTCGCCGGTTGGGTCGTTTTATCTGGTGCTGGCAATCGGTCTGGCACTGAACATTGCGTTAATCATCATCCTTAAAGGACTGTGGCTCAAACGGAAAGCTAAGGCCGCGCAGCAGGAGCTTGCACATGAACAATGAATTACTTCAGCAGTTATGCGAGGCCAGTGCCGTCAGCGGCGATGAGCAGGAAGTGCGCACCATCCTCATCAATTCGCTAGAGTCCTGCGTGGATGAAATTACCTTTGACGGTCTGGGTAGTTTTGTCGCCCGCAAAGGACATCGGGGACCGAAAGTTGCAATCGTCGGCCATATGGATGAAGTCGGTTTTATGGTGACGCATATCGACGCTAGCGGTTTTCTGCGTTTTACCACTATTGGTGGCTGGTGGAACCAGTCGATGCTCAACCATCGGGTAACCATTCGCACCCGCGAAGGATGTAAAATTCCTGGCCTCATTGGCTCCGTAGCGCCCCATGCTTTAACGGAAAAGCAGAAACAACAACCACTGAACTTCGACGAAATGTTCATTGATATTGGTGCGAAAAGTCGTGAGCAGGTGGAAAAACAGGGCATCGCCGTCGGTGATTTCATCAGCCCGGAGGCGAATTTCGCTCGTTGGGGTGAAGATAAAATAGTGGGTAAAGCGCTGGATAATCGCGTCGGTTGCGCTCTGATGGCGGAGCTGTTGCAGACGGTGGATAACCCTGAAATTACCCTGTACGGCGTCGGCAGCGTGGAGGAAGAAGTTGGGCTGCGCGGAGCGCAAACCTCAGCCGAGCACATTAAACCTGACGTGGTGATCGTGCTCGATACCGCCGTCGCGGGCGACGTGCCGGGAATCGACAGCATCAAATACCCGCTGAAACTGGGTGATGGGCCAGGCCTGATGCTGTTTGATAAACGCTATTTTCCTAACCAGAAGTTGGTCGCCGCGTTAAAAGAGAGCGCGGAAAGCAGTGGTGCCCCGTTGCAATTTTGCACCATGAAAACCGGCGCAACGGACGGCGGTCGCTACAACGTGATGGGCGGCGGTCGCCCCGTCGCGGCATTGTGCCTGCCCACCCGCTATCTGCACGCCAACAGCGGCATGATTTCTGCAACAGACTATGACGCCCTGTTTACGCTGGTGCGAGAACTGTTGTGTTCACTGACTGCAGAGAAGGTCGAAGAGTTTACCCACTTTCGCCAGGATATCGATACACGAACTCGTTCGGGTTACATCAAAGCGGCAAATGAATGAATCCACAGGAGCGTACAGGTAGTACGTAACCGGGGTGAATGAATACGGCCAACGCAGAAGCAGCCTGAAAGAGGAAATGTATATGTTGAACGACCGCCAGTTAAAGATCGTGGACATTCTGGAACAGCAGGCCAGCCCGCTTAGCGAGCTGGCACGACAAACTGGCGTTTCGGGCAGAACCATCCTGCGTGATATTGATTACCTTAATTTTACTCTGAGCGGCAAAGCGCGTATCCAGCCAGGTGGCAGCGCGGGATATCAGTTGGATATTGTTGACAGACGTAGCTACTTCCAGCTTCTGCAACGACATGATAATGATGACCGGTTGCTGGCGTTTCTATTACTGAACACCTTCACGACCCGCCTGCAGCTGGCGTCTGCGTTAAACTTACCCGAGACCTGGGTGGCCGACAGATTACCGCGCCTGAAGCAACGCTATGAGCGCACATTTAGCATTTCCAGCCGTCCGGGCGTGGGGCACTTCATTGATGAGCCGGAAGAAAAACGTATTATTCTGCTGGCGAACTTGTTCAAAAAAGACATGTTCCTGATCCCGCTACCAGGCCTCACACATGACAATATTGAACGGCTCAACGTTGCATGTGAAGGCCTCGATGAACTCCCCCTGATATCAGGTGAATACCTCGCCAGCCTGGTACTGGCGGTCTATGCCTTGCGCAATCAGCTCACCGCCTGCTGGCCCGAATGTCGGCATACGTCGCTGAAAAATACCGTGGAACAGAGTGGGATCTACCTGGGAGATAACGCATTCAGAACGCTGAGTGGGTTGCTGGAAATGCAGCAACAGCAAGCCGCGGCGATAACCCCCGGTGCTATAATTTCAGTGCTACAAAAGTTACCGGGCACCACCTCACTCAACATTATCGATAGCCAGTTGGTTGATAACATCACCGGACACTTACTGAGATGTGTTGCAGCACCTGTCTGGATACCTGAACATCGCCAGAGCAGCATGAACAATCTAAAAGCAGTCTGGCCAGCCGCCTTCGATATGAGTTTGCGTTTTATTGCCCTGCTGCGTGAGCAGTTAAATACTCCACTTTTTGATAGTGATCTGACCGGGCTGTATTTTGCCTGCGCACTGGAACGGCATCAAAATGAGCGTCAGCCCATTATGTTGTTATCTGACCAAAATGCGATTGCCACGATTAACCAGCAAGCCATTGAACGGGATGTATTAAATTGCCGGGTAATCATTGCGCGTACGCCTGGCGAACTGAATGCAATTTTCCAGGAAGTGAAACCGTTACTGATCATCAATAACAGCCATTATTTACTTGATGATTCAGTAAAAAATGTCATCACCATTAAAAGCATCATTACCTCGGCAGGAACAGAGCAGATCAAAAACTTTCTTGCCACGGCCTTTATTCGCCAGCAGCCGGAGCGTTTTTTTTCAGCGGCGGGTAGCTTTCATTATCCGAATACACCGGACGAAAGCTGGCGGAGCATTATTGTGAAAATTTGCGCACAGCTCGTGACGCAAGAACATATGACTGATGATGAAGCGCGGCATATCTGCGCTCGCGAGAGCGAAGGTGAAAATCTGATTGTCAACCGGCTGGCGATCCCCCATTGCTGGAGTGAGCAGGAACGCCGCTTTCGCGGTTTTTTTATTACTCTCACCCATTCGGTGCAGGTTAACAACGAACCGGTCAGCCATGTCCTTATCGCATGTGCCGCCGCCGACGCACGGCATGAATTAAAAATCTTCAGTTATCTGGCCAGCGTGCTGTACCGCCATCCAGCCGAAGACATTATCGAATTAACTGGCTATGAAGCATTTATCTCGCTACTAAAAGAGTAACCACAGAAATGAAAAAAGCGCCCTGAGGCGCTCTTTCAACAATGGTCTGCAATATTATTTCAGCAGTTCAGCGGTCATATGCACGCGGTTACCGGTGTATGCCTGAGTAATTTTATAATCGCTGGCACCTGCACGTTCAGCCTGTGCAGCGATTTTAGCTTCAGCGCTGTCCAGTGTAGAACCGGTTGCAGTAACTGATTGAGCAGCGAAAGAACCGAATGAAGTAGCGAGAGCGATAACTGCGACAAAAGTTTTGATGCTTTTCATGATATAAACCCTTTAACTTAGTTGTTTGAATAAGGCACCGTGCCTTGATGTGATAAATAATAGCCTTCACATCACACAACTAAAAGCGGAAGGATTTGCCAGTCTTGTTCAATTTTTTTGAATTTATATTATTCAGCAATCAGACGCTGTGGGTGCGTATAAATTGTCGCCCTACCCGGTTTGCAAAAACCCACCAGCGTCAGGTTACAACGTTCGGCAACTTCAACGGCGAGCGTCGTAGCCGCAGAAACAGCGAACAGGATCTCAACACCACACATCGCTGACTTCTGCACCATCTCATAGCTGGCACGACTGGAAACTAATACCGCCCCCTGCTGCCAACTTTCCCCTTCGATTGCGCGCCGCCCCAGTAATTTATCCAGTGCAACATGGCGGCCAACATCTTCATGCCCGCCCGCCAGAATCCCCGACGGCTGTACCCAGGCCGCCGCATGCGTGCAGCCAGTACGTTGACCTACGGGCTGGAAATCATTCAGATGCGTTAATGCGCGATCGAGGTCCGCCAGATCAAATGTCTGCGTAAACGGCAGAGGCTGGACCGGCTTACCAATGTCATTGAGTTGTTCCACGCCGCAAACGCCGCAGCCAGTGCGACCTGCCAGTGCGCGACGACGCTCCTTCAACCCCATAAAACGGCGGCTGGAGAGTTCAACCTGCACCTCAAGTCCGTTACAGGAAGGAACCACGTCCATCCCGAAGATATCCTGCGGGCTCTCAATAATGCCTTCAGAAAGCGAAAAGCCCAGCGCGAAATGCTCAAGATCTTTCGGTGATGCCATCATCACCACGTGTGAAATCCCGTTGTAAACCAGCGCAACAGGCACTTCTTCAGCCACCTCATCCGGCTGAGGATGTTGCAAATCCTCACGTTTCCAGAGGGTCAACTGACGTGATCCCGTAACAGTCGTCACATTTTGGTTGTTTTCTTGAATAATCTTATTCACTTTCTTTTAACCATATTGGAACACACATACCAACATTGTGGTATTCTTTACAAACCCCTCCTGGACGGAGGGAAATTCACCCAATTCTGGACCTTTGCGGTCCCGTCCGCAAAGAAAAATAACAACCACTTCCCTCGCGTTCGCGTTACAAAAAACGAAGGGAACGTGACAATGTCGAAACAAGGAGCGAACCATGCAGGTCAGCAGAAGGCAGTTCTTTAAGATCTGCGCTGGCGGTATGGCAGGCACCACGGCAGCGGCACTGGGCTTTGCACCCGGCGTAGCGCTAGCGGAAACACGGCAATATAAATTGCTGCGCACCCGCGAAACCCGTAACACCTGCACTTACTGTTCCGTTGGCTGTGGACTGTTAATGTACAGTCTCGGTGACGGAGCAAAAAACGCCAAAGCATCCATCTTCCATATCGAGGGTGATCCGGACCATCCGGTCAACCGTGGTGCGCTTTGCCCTAAAGGGGCCGGTTTGGTGGATTTTATCCATTCCGAAAGCCGCCTCAAATTCCCGGAATACCGCGCGCCTGGCTCCGATAAATGGCAACAAATCAGTTGGGATGAGGCATTTGACCGCATCGCTAAACTGATGAAAGAAGACCGTGACGCAAACTACGTTGCGCAGAACGCCGAAGGCGTTACCGTTAACCGCTGGCTTTCAACCGGGATGCTGTGTGCTTCCGCTTCCAGTAATGAAACCGGCTACTTAACGCAAAAATTCTCTCGCGCGCTCGGTATGCTCGCGGTCGACAACCAGGCGCGTGTCTGACACGGACCAACGGTAGCAAGTCTTGCTCCAACATTTGGTCGCGGTGCGATGACCAACCACTGGGTCGACATCAAAAATGCCAACCTTATCGTGGTGATGGGCGGTAACGCCGCTGAAGCTCACCCGGTCGGATTCCGCTGGGCGATGGAAGCCAAAATTCACAACGGCGCGAAGCTGATTGTGATTGATCCGCGCTTTACGCGAACTGCTGCGGTGGCTGATTTTTATGCCCCAATTCGTTCTGGTACTGACATTGCATTCCTGTCAGGCGTTTTGCTGTACCTGCTGAATAACGAAAAATTTAACCGCGAATACACCGAGGCCTATACCAACGCCAGCCTGATCGTGCGTGAAGATTATGGCTTCGAAGATGGCCTGTTCACCGGCTATGACGCGGATAAACGCAAGTATGATAAAACCAGTTGGAACTACGAGCTGGATGAAAAAGGCTTCGCCAAACGCGATGTCACCCTGCAACATCCGCGCTGTGTCTGGAACCTGCTGAAAACGCACGTTTCCCGCTACACGCCGGACGTCGTAGAAAACATCTGCGGTACGCCGAAAGCCGACTTCCTGAAAGTCTGCGAATATATCGCTGAAACCAGCGTGAAAGATAAAACCGCCTCGTTCCTGTACGCGCTGGGCTGGACACAACACTCCGTTGGTGCGCAGAACATTCGTACCATGGCGATGATCCAGTTGCTGCTTGGCAATATGGGTATGGCTGGCGGCGGTGTTAACGCCCTGCGTGGTCACTCCAACATTCAGGGGCTGACTGACTTAGGTTTGCTGTCACAAAGCCTGCCAGGCTATATGACGCTGCCAAGCGAAAAACAAACCGACCTGCAAACCTACCTTGCTGCTAACACACCAAAACCGTTGCTGGAAGGTCAGGTAAACTACTGGGGCAACTACCCGAAATTCTTCGTTTCGATGATGAAGGCCTTCTTTGGCGATAAAGCGACAGCGGAAAATAGCTGGGGCTTCGATTGGCTGCCGAAGTGGGACAAAGGGTATGACGTTCTGCAGTACTTCGAGATGATGAACCAGGGCAAAGTGAATGGCTACATCTGCCAGGGCTTCAACCCGGTTGCCTCATTCCCTAACAAAAACAAGGTCGTGGCTTCACTGTCGAAACTGAAGTTCCTGGTAACTATCGATCCGCTCAACACCGAAACGTCCACCTTCTGGCAAAACCACGGTGAGTCGAACGATGTTGATCCCTCGAAAATCCAGACTGAAGTTTTCCGCCTGCCGTCCACCTGCTTCGCGGAAGAAAACGGTTCTATCGTTAACTCTGGTCGCTGGCTGCAATGGCACTGGAAAGGTGCGGATGCCCCAGGGATTGCCGCCACTGACGGTGAAATCCTCGCCGGTATCTTCCTGCGTCTGCGTAAAATGTACGCCGAACAGGGCGGCGCAAACCCGGAACAGGTGCTGAGTATGACCTGGAACTACTCCACACCACATGAACCGGCTTCGGAAGAAGTGGCGATGGAGAGTAACGGTAAAGCGTTGGCCGACATCACCGATCCGGCTACCGGCGCGGTTATCGTCAAGAAAGGCCAACAGCTTAGCTCGTTTGCCCAGTTGCGCGATGACGGTACGACCTCCAGCGGTTGCTGGATTTTCGCCGGAAGCTGGACGCCGGAAGGCAACCAGATGGCGCGTCGCGATAACGCCGACCCGTCGGGCCTTGGCAATACGCTGGGCTGGGCATGGGCATGGCCGCTCAACCGGCGCATTCTGTATAACCGTGCCTCCGCTGACCCACAGGGTAACCCGTGGGATCCGAAGCGCCAGATCCTGAAATGGGATGGGGCGAAATGGAGCGGGATGGATATTCCGGACTACAGCGCCGCCGCACCTGGCAGCAATGTCGGACCGTTTATCATGCAGCCCGAAGGTATGGGACGTCTGTTTGCTATCGATAAAATGGCAGAAGGCCCATTCCCGGAACACTACGAGCCGTTTGAAACCCCACTGGGGACTAACCCGCTGCACCCGAACGTTATCTCTAACCCTGCCGCCCGTATCTTTAAAGGCGACGAAGAAGCACTGGGGAAAGCAGATAAGTTCCCGTACGTCGGGACAACGTATCGCCTGACTGAGCACTTCCACTACTGGACCAAACATGCGCTGCTGAACGCCATCGCCCAGCCAGAACAGTTTGTAGAAATTGGTGAGAAGCTGGCGAATAAGCTCGGTATATCCCACGGCGATACTGTCAAAGTCTCCTCTAACCGCGGCTACATTAAAGCCAAAGCAGTGGTGACAAAACGCATTCGCACGCTGAAGGCAAACGGTCAGGATATCGACACTATCGGTATTCCTATTCACTGGGGCTACGAAGGCGTGGCGAAAAAAGGCTTTATCGCTAATACGTTAACGCCATTCGTCGGTGATGCGAACACGCAGACACCGGAATTTAAGTCCTTCCTCGTGAACGTGGAAAAGGTGTAACGGAGACGACCTATGGCTTATCAATCGCAAGACATCATTCGTCGTTCCGCCACTAACGGTTTCACGCCCGCGCCTCAGGCGCGGGACCATCAGGAAGAGGTGGCAAAGCTTATCGACGTCACCACCTGCATCGGCTGTAAAGCATGTCAGGTGGCGTGTTCGGAATGGAACGATATCCGTGATGAAGTGGGTAACAACGTTGGGGTATATGACAACCCGGCTGATTTAACCGCCAAATCCTGGACGGTGATGCGTTTCTCGGAAGTGGAACAAGACGACAAACTCGAATGGCTTATCCGTAAGGATGGCTGTATGCACTGCGCCGATCCGGGCTGCCTGAAGGCATGTCCGGCTGAAGGCGCAATCATTCAGTATGCCAACGGTATCGTCGACTTCCAGTCCGAGCAGTGTATTGGCTGCGGTTACTGCATCGCGGGCTGCCCGTTCGACGTGCCACGACTCAACCCGGACGATAACCGCGTCTATAAATGTACGCTGTGCGTTGACCGTGTCGTGGTCGGGCAAGAACCGGCCTGCGTGAAAACCTGCCCAACCGGCGCGATTCATTTCGGTACCAAAGAGTCGATGAAAACGCTGGCAGGCGAGCGCGTGGCGGAGCTGAAAACTCGTGGTTACGACAATGCGGGTCTGTACGATCCAGCGGGTGTTGGCGGTACGCACGTAATGTATGTATTGCACCACGCCGACAAGCCGAATCTGTATCACGGCCTGCCGGAGAACCCGGAAATCAGCGCCACCGTGAAGTTCTGGAAAGGCATCTGGAAACCCCTCGCAGCCGTCGGCTTTGCAGCGACATTTGCGGCCAGTATCTTCCATTACGTCGGTGTCGGTCCGAACCGTGCGGAAGAGGAAGAAGACAATCTGCATGAAGAAAAAGACGAGGTGCGCAAATGAAACGACGTGACACCATCGTGCGCTACACGGCGCCGGAACGCATCAACCACTGGATCACCGCCTTCTGTTTCATCCTGGCGGCAGTGAGCGGGATGGGCTTTCTCTTCCCGTCTTTTAACTGGCTGATGCAAATTATGGGCACTCCACAACTGGCGCGAATTCTGCACCCGTTTGTCGGTGTGATCATGTTTGCCTCGTTTATCATCATGTTTTTCCGTTACTGGCACCACAATCTAATCAATCGGGATGATATCTTTTGGGCGAAGAATATTCGTAAGATCGTCGTCAACGAGGAAGTAGGTGACACGGGACGTTATAACTTCGGCCAGAAATGCGTATTCTGGGCGGCGATTATCTTCCTGGTCCTGTTGCTGGTGAGTGGAGTGGTCATCTGGCGTCCATATTTTGCGCCTGCTTTCTCAATCCCGGTGATCCGATTCGCGTTAATGCTGCATTCATTTGCCGCAGTAGCGTTAATTGTGGTTATCATGGTGCACATTTACGCCGCCCTTTGGGTGAAAGGCACCATTACCGCGATGGTGGAAGGATGGGTCACCAGTTCATGGGCGAAGAAACATCACCCACGCTGGTACCGTGAAGTCCGCCAGAAACAGGAAAAGTCATCTGAATGAGTATTCGCATAATCCCGCAAGATGAGCTGGAGAAGAGCGATAAACGCACGGCGGATATGATTCCGCCGTTATTATTCCCCAGGCTCAAAAATTTGTATAACCGCCGTGCTGAACGTCTGCGCGAGCTGGCTGAAAACAACCCGCTGGGTGATTACCTACGCTTTGCCGCGCTGATCGCCCATGCACAGGAAGTGGTGCTGTACGACCATCCGCTGCAGATAGACCTGACCGCACGCATCAAAGAAGCAAACGATCAGAGCAAGCCGCCGCTGGATATCCACGTCCTTCCACGCGATAAGCACTGGCAAAAGCTGCTGCAATCGTTAATTGCTGAGCTGAAACCGGAAATGAGCGGTCCTGCTTTAGCGGTGATCGAGAATCTGGAAAAAGCCTCAGAGCAAGAGCTGGAACTGATGGCCAGTGCGCTGTTCGCTTCTGATTTTGCGTCTGTCAGCAGCGATAAAGCGCCGTTCATCTGGGCCGCTCTGTCACTCTACTGGGCGCAAATGGCAAGCCTGATCCCCGGAAAAGCGCGTGCAGAATACGGTGAACAACGCCAGTTCTGCCCAGTGTGCGGTTCGATGCCAGTTTCCAGTATGGTGCAAATTGGTACCACTCAGGGGCTGCGCTATCTGCACTGCAACTTGTGTGAAACCGAGTGGCACGTCGTGCGCGTGAAGTGCAGCAACTGCGAGCAAAGCCGTGATTTGAACTACTGGTCACTGGATAACGAGCAGTCAGCTATTAAAGCTGAAAGCTGTGGCGACTGCGGAACTTACCTGAAGATTTTATATCAGGAAAAAGACCCTAAAGTAGAAGCTGTTGCCGACGACCTCGCCTCACTGATGCTGGACGCGCACATGGAACAAGAGGGTTTTGCCCGCAGTTCCATCAACCCGTTCCTGTTTCCGGGAGAGGGAGAGTAAATTCTCTGTTGTACCGGGCGGCGTAAGTCGCCCAAGTTACCATTCGTATGGCGTCGTCACGCCCGGTATTCCGGCAAAGTCCCTGGTGTTACGCGTGACCAGTTCAAGGCGATGAACCTGCGCTGTCGCCAGAATAATGGCATCCGGAAGTTTCATCCCATACTCCTGGCGCAAAGCAACACTTCGCTCGGCAATTTCCTGCGATACACCGATAACATTAAATGCGCTCATCGCAACGCGCGTGCGGTGCTCCTGATTGTACTTTTTGGCACCAACCATCACTTCCATCCAGGTAATAAGGCTAATCGCATTCTGCGGCGGCCATGCATCTAACGCTTGTTTTGCTTCGCGCCGCCCGCTGAATAAGTCGATTAAAATATTGGTGTCAAAAAGTGCCGATCCATTAGCCATTACCACTCCTCACGCAGTTTGCGCTGGTATTCCACACCGTCTTCTTCACAGCCCTGCCATAAGCCAAGTGCGCTGGAAATCGTGGTTTCTGCCTGCTCCTGTCTTTCCAGATATTGCTCAACCGCCTCTCGCAACAGTTCCGCGCGGGGAAGATTGCGCTGCACTTTGAGATCGTCCAGTCGTTTAATCACTTCATCTGATAAATCGAGTAAAATTCGGCCCATACCAAGTCCAACCATCACGCTCATATATATCTCCAGTATATCACTCAAGATTAAAACACGAGCAATTTATAACCAGTAAATTCTAAAGAGAAGAGCTCTGCGAGTGGTTAATTTACTTTTGCGAGCCGCTTTCCAGAATCACTGTCCAGACAAAATTCTCCATTTTCTTTTGCTAATATCCAGGCTATAACACTGTATATTCACACAGGTTAAAGACAAAAAAATGGCACTGGAAAATGGAATTGCACAGTTGGTTGAAGAGTTTATTGCAGCGGGTCGCCCTTCTTCACGCACACAGAGTATTGATGACCGGAGAGCAGGGTACATCGCCAGTACCGTGCTCGCCGGGGAAACAGAAACCCACGTACAGGTTGAAGATATTGAACTCGATGCCATGACATTTCGCGTCGTTTCGCCGCCCGGCGTCTCGGGTTTACTGCCCTGCGTCATCTATTATCATGGTGGTTGCTTTGTCAGCGGTGGATTTACGACACATGATAACCAACTGAGGCAACTTGCCTGGTACAGCGGCTGCCGGGTGATTGCGGTGAAGTACCGCCTTGCGCCAGAACACCCTTTCCCGGCAGCACATGATGATGCCGAAAGAGGGGCTAATATCATCTGGAAGTATGCCGAGAAACTGGGTGTAGACCGCAATAACATCACGCTTACTGGCGATAGCGCGGGCGGGCATCTGGCGCTGGTCACCGCGCTACGCCTGAAAGCCAAAAATATCTGGCAACCCGCCAAGCTTATTCTGATTTACCCAATGCTGGATGCAACCGCCAGGTTTGAGAGTTACACCCGTAATGGGCAGGATTACATCATTACTCGCGACACGCTGCTGTCTGGCTATGAGATGTATTTGTCGCATACCGATCCTCTCCACCCTGAGGCCAGCCCATTGTGGCGGGATGATTTCAACGGTTTACCACCCACACACATTATTACCGCTGAATTTGACCCACTACGCGATGAAGGTGAAGCCTTGTATCAACGGTTCCTGGAGCAAGGTGTGGAATGCACCTGCCAGCGTTATTTCGGTGTCATCCACGGTTTTTTTCAGCTTGCAGGTATTAGCCATGCGGCACGCAATGCTATACGTGACGTGGCCTGGAGAGTGGGATACCTTCAATGATGTAGTAAAAACTATTTCTTTGTGAAGCCAAAGGTGCAGCGAAGCCGAGCATCACAAGGCGCTCGCAGCACCCCGTAATCTTCCGGCAGACGCGTTCATCGAATAAAAAGGAATCCCTTTCTGACTACTCTTCCTCGTTGCCGCCCTCTTCCAGCGGTCCGAAGGGTTTCGCAGGCAACACGATGTACGTGCCTTCAAATACCACGCCCGCCGTATCATCGCCAAACAGCTCTACCTGCATCTGAACTCGCGCCTTGCGGCCTCTCGCCAGACGGTCGAGGTCTCCACTCAGTGAGCCCAGATCAGCGATGGCAGTGGGTTTCCCGGTGATAGGCCTGCTGTATCGGATATGTGCGTCGGCGAGGATAATTGTCCCGCCCAGATGGCGCTCGCGTAACATCAACCAGATGAGTCCCCAACCGGTTAATGTCGCCAGTGAAAACAGGCTTCCCGCGAACAAGGTATGGTGAGGATTCTGATTGCCGGTCTCGGGCATCGTCGTAATAAATTTTTGCCCGGTATACTGCTGAATACGCACACCCATCTTCTCACTCAACGGAATATGCTCGTACCAGGCTTGCTGTAACTGCCCACACCAGTCACCACGATGGAGAATATCATCCAGCGTAGCGATGGGTTTAATCATCAAAAAGTGGCGCACTGGCGTGGTCTGCGGCGTGGTAATTTCTCCCTGACTCACAAATCCCAGCTTGGCGAAAAATTCGACTGCGTCTTCACGGGCGCTGCAGGTTACGCGCTTAACGCCTTCCTGACGCGCCACAGACTCGAGGGTCATCGCCATTAGCGTTCCCAGTCCCTTCTCCTGTACTGACGGATCAACCGCCATAAAGCGTATAGAGGCTTCGTTATCCGCATTGATGTACAGACGGCCTACAGCAACTAGATTACCCTCTTCATCCACCACCATCTGGTGATGAGCCATGGCATCCCAGGCATCCCGTTCTGAGCCTTTTGGCTGGTGCAGCGGTTTACGCAGCATCTCCCAGCGGAACTGGTAGTAACGCTCCAGTTCTTCTTCTGTTTGCGGTACTCGAAGGTGATACATAATTGTATTCTCTCTTGTTACCCGCGACCACGCCGGAAGCTGGTTCATACCTGTAACCAGAACGTCACGGGGCCATCATTAACCAGTGAAACCTGCATATCAGCAGCGAATCGTCCGGTCTGCGTGTTCATTTCCTGCTGACGGCAGCGCTCAACGAAGTACTCGTACAGCGCCTCTGCCCGATCGGGTGCTGCACCCTTTGAAAATCCGGGGCGCATACCACGTTCGGTATCTGCTGCCAGCGTAAACTGTGATACCACCAGCACACTGCCACCGGCCTGCTGCACGTTCAGATTCATCTTACCTTCGGAATCACTAAAAATTCGATATCCGAGCACGCGTTCACACAGGCGGTTCGCTTTCTGTTCGTCATCATCCTTTTCGACACCTAATAAGACCAAAAGTCCTGGGCCGATTTCACCCGTCACCTCGCCCTCCACGGTGACGCTGGCACGGGTTACGCGCTGAATTAATGCAATCATGGTTGCTCTGCTTCTTCTTGTTCTGCGGCTTGTTTAAGTTTGCGGTATTCCCCGAGAGTGACAGTTATTTCCGCGCCTAGCAAGACGATACACCACGTCCAGTACACCCAGACAAATAAAATGGGGATCACCGCCAGGACACCGTAAATAAGCTGATAAGACGGGAACATAGTGATGTAGAGCGCAAATCCTTTTTTCCCGGCTTCGAACAAAACGGCGGCGACAAATGCCCCGATCACCGCATCGCGATTGGGTACGCGCGTCGTGGGTACGATGCTGTAAAGCAGCCAGAATGAGAGCCAGGAGAGCACCAACGGAAAAATGCGCAGTACATCATCAATGACTGAGTTGAGATCGCTGGCCCAGCGAAGTGACAACAGATACGAGCTGATTGCCAGGCTGGCCCCTGCCAACAGCGGACCCAACGTTAAAATCATCCAGTAGACAGCAAAAGAATACACTTTAGGCCGTGTACGCTTGCTACGCCAGATGGTATTCAACGCGCTGTCTATGGCATACATCAGCAATAGCGACGTCACAATCAGCCCACACGCGCCAACAGCCGTCATTTTGTTTGAGTTTGCGACAAACTGTTCGATATAACGCTGAATGACATCACCTGTCGCCGGGATAAAATTAGCAAAAATAAAATGCCGTAGCTGAATGCTGACGTCAGAAAACATCGGAAATGCGGCGAAAAGAGCAAAAACAACGGCGATAAGCGGCACTAATGAGAGCAATGAAACGTAGGCAAGATTTCCTGCCAGCGTCGTCATATTGTCCTCATCAATGCGATGCCATAATAGCTTAAGCCAGGCCCATACAGGACGCGTATGATGCCGGGCTTTTTGGTGTACATTTTTTAGCATAACAACTTCGCGAAATAGTCAGGAATGGTCGTTTTATCGACGACCTGGATACTGGTGATCCCTAGCCGGTTAGCCCCTTCAATATTATCGGCGTTGTCATCAAAAAAGACCGCATCCGCAGCGGAAAAACCTTCAGACTGCAGGACATGCTGGTAAATCCGCGCTTCCGGTTTACGCATGCCGAGTTCCTGGGAAAGATAAATATGGTCAGCAGCCTGACGAACTTCAGGATACTCATCCGGCCAAAACGTCGTGTGCAAGCGGTTGGTATTCGAGAGCACGACCACGCGATGCCCTTGCTCACGCAGTTTATGCATAATGTCGATCACTTCAGGTCGTAATGCGACGAAAACAGCCTGCCAGCCATGAGAGAACTGCTCATAACTCAACGGAAGCGCCATGTCATGGCACAGAGCCTCGGCAAAGGCCTCATCCGTTATTTCACCCCGTTCATGCTGGTGAAAAGCATCTCCCATGGTAAAACTTTGCTTCAGCGAAGCCAGCGGTACACGACTCAGATCGCTCCATGTACCTAACACGCGATTGAAGTCGATATCGACAATCACATTACCCAAATCAAAGATATAGAGCATGCCCTTCTCCTTACTCGCCGTGGATGAATAACTGTAGCGGGAAAGGAGAAGTTTGACTATGAGTCCCTGTCGGGATTATTCGGTAATTACCTTAGTCTTCATGACTAAATTGCCAGCGAGACTCAATCACCAGAGGAAGATCGACGCTGACAAATTGTGGCGTCACATTTATTGCATTCGGTGCCTGAGTGAGCGGGTTGACACAGGTTGCATCGGGCTGTTTATCAAAGACAACCAGACTTTGTGCAGCCGACGTCATCACCATGCTCAGCTTTCCTGGCCATTGTAATCTGACATGAAGATCGGCATTAAAACCAAAGCAGTCATCCCATGGACCAAGCTGCGGAGAGACCTTGTTGCCTGTCGGTAGTTCATTACTTCCAGCTTCTTCCTGCCAGTCGGCATTAAAGCTCACCCGCAATTCCTCATCTTCATGCTGCGCATCCAGGTGTTTAACAAACCAGGGGTGCCAACCTGCTGATGCCGGAAAGGTTTCTGACATAGAACGAATTTCTAATCGCAGAATTAGCGCGTTGTCTTCTAGGGCTAGCGTTTGCAAGACCTCACCCTGCCAAGGCCAAGGCGCACCCAACGGCATACGCAGCGTCAATTTATCTTTCTTATGTTCAATAATTTCCCATGATGAATAACAAGCCATACCGTGCAAAGCATGGGGGGGCTTATTAGCCGGTAAATCATACTGCTTCTCACCCACTTTCAGCGTTGCATACCCGAGGCGCCCCGCCCAAGGGACCATGGGAAAGCAGCCATATTGAAACGCCCTGCGCTGCGGTTCCCATTGCCTCAAGACTTCAAAGCCAAATGCCTGTAGCGAGGTAATTCTGGCACCATCACGCGGAAAGACCTGAAGACGGAGATGGCCTTTTTCCAGCAAAACCGGTTGGCCGATAGGCCCTGGCCAGGGGGCATCAAACGCACGCTGTAATGCTTGTTGATGTTCGGTACTCAGTTCAGTATTCATTTAATTTTTCTCTGATATTTAGGTAAGAAGTTAATTATTGTTAGCGTCATTTTTGTTGTCCGAATGTGGCTCAATAAGCCAGACGCAAATAAATGAAAGTATTGAGATAACAAACAGAAACAGTGCTACATACCACGGCTTACCGCCACCCAGAGCCAGCAAACTGGAGGCAATCAACGGGCTTAACCCGCCCAGAATGGCAGAAAACTGATAGGCAAATGACAGCCCCGTATAACGAACCCGGGTACCGAACATGCGGGTAAACAGCGTGGGCTGTACCGCAAACATCATCGTAGGCCCCAGGTTATAACCAAGGATCATGCAGCCCCAGATGATAAGAGTGTTCTTTGTGTCCAGCAGCAAGAAGAAGGGGAACGCAAACAGAATACAAAAGCCCGCCCCGAGCAGGTACATTTTCCGTTGCCCGACACGATCAGAGATCCAGCCAATTAACGGACAACTCACAATACCAATCGCTGAAGCGATCAGCATACCGTTGAGTGGGATATCCCTTGATAACGCCAGTTGACTGGAAATATAGACAATCCCAAACGCGTTGATGATGTTCGATGAAACACTCTCTGCCAACCTGGCACCAAGCGCCAGCAGAATATTGCGCGGGTGTTTACGGAAGAGTTCAATCAGCGGAGGGGTCGATTTGGTCTGCGTTACAGCATTTTTTTGCTGTTTAAAATCCAGAGTCTCTTCGGTATGAAGTCGTATGAACATCCCCACAATTAACATGATGGAGGATAACCAAAATGGGATACGCCATCCCCAGGAAAGAAATTCCTCCTGGGTCAGGAAATGGTTACACAGTGCGAATACGCCCGTTGCCAGCATAATTCCGACTGAGGCCGCCGTTTGCGGGAGCGAACCTAAAAATCCACGCTTCGCCTCGGGAGCAGATTCAATGGTCATCAACGCCGCTCCACCATACTCTCCTCCCAAACCAAACCCCTGAACCAGACGCAAAATCATCAATATAATCGGCGCCCAGATACCAATATCCTGGTATGTTGGTATAAAACCGATTAAAAACGTTGAGGAGCCGACAATTGCTAATGTCCAAATCAGCGTTATTTTGCGGCCAACTTTATCGCCGAAATGACCAAAAACAATGCCGCCTAGTGGACGGGATAAAAAGCCCACGCCAAAGGTTGCGAAAGCGGCAATCAAACCAATAAAAGGATCACTATCAGGGAAAAACAAGGGAGCAAAGACCAGTCCTGCCGCCGTTCCGAAAATAAAAAAGTCGTACCATTCCATCAACGCTCCAGCAAAACTCCCCATGACAACACGCCTCATGGCTTTGCCGGATAGTTCTTTCCCTGGTGTATGTTCTTTTTCAGCCATAATTTTCCTCTCCGGGTCGGCGAGAAATCTGCTCAACAGAATCACTTAAAGACGGAGGATTTTTATGAGAAAGCGCGCCTACACATGCGACGCGCTTGCTTGTTATTTCTCCAGCTCAGCCAGCACCTCAGCATCTTCAGCATCAACATTTGCACCAAGTGGTTCCCACTTAATCAATACACATGTCAGAAAGCCGAGGAAAGGAACAATTGCCAGCCAATAGAATGCTTCTGTCTTTAATGCCCCCCACAACATAGGCCAGAAGATCAACCCAGCTATCGCCCCCGTACGCATAATGGCACGCGCGAATCCTACACCGGTCGGACGAATGGTTGGCGGATAAGAAAGCGTGGCGATGGTCATTCCCAGACCACCAGGGCCAGCAGAGTGGAAGAAAATAATTGCGCCCAGCAACCCTAAAGAAAGCCATGGATTTGTGGTTGCCAGCGTTCCTAATGCCAGCAACGCTACCGTCACGACAGCGAATCCATACATTGACTGAAGACGTGTCCCCAGCCGCTGGAGAATAAGTGAGCCGATCAATCCCCCGGTAATTCCACATAACGCATTCACAACTGCGGAACCGCTAAGCGCGCCGGTTAATCCTCCACTCAGTATTCCCGCCAGAGTCAACGGTAAATAAACACCCACAGCGTTATATTGCCAAGCCTGCATTGTCGCCACGACGCAACCGAGGATGGTACGTTTGCGGTAACGTGAATTAAATAAGATGCCATATCCACCGTGAAACTTACTTTCTGTTTTTTCGGAGGAAATATCATTGTTTTTTGACGTGGCAGCAACGCGAGCATGGACACCATAACGTTTTGCCAGAATACCGCAGGCTTCATCATAACGTCCGACTCGCGCAGCCCACATTGCAGACTCACCAATAAAGAAGTAACGCAGGATCATGATAATGACGGCAAAAATAGCGCCAATGAAAATCCCATAGCGCCACAATTGCTCTTCAGCAATACCCGACAGCAGCAGCGGGAGCAGCACAAGATAGACAACTGTAGTTGAGACATACCAGGCCATTTGCCAGAGGTTAACTGACGAACCAGTCTTCCTGGAGGTTGAACCTCGTAGTTCCGCAACTGCGTTTGTTGCCAGAGGGAAATCAATGCCCAGGCCAAATCCCATAATCACACGGCACACTAGCACCCACCATATATTGGGGGCTATCGCGACAGCTGCTGCACCAATCGTGCACAACCCCATCCCGATGATAAATGCACGCTTTTGACCAAAGCGGTTAATCACACGGTTCGCCAACAACCCACCAATCAGGGCTGCAACTAAAACAGATGCGTTGACCGTTGCCGCAAGGCCCGGTGAAATACCAAATTGCAGTGCGATATATTTGTTACCAAACCCCACCATCGCCGCCTGATAAGCATCAATAAGAATACCGCCCAGAGCGATAAAAATGATGCCGACACTGGTGTTTACTGCTGAATGTTTATTAACAATATCAATCACGTCCTGGGGACGACCGATCGAATAAGGTGCAGGACTGGTGATGTGACTCATCGCAGTATCCTTTTTCATTGTTGTAGGGTGGCGCTACCATTAAGTAGCGCCAGACAGAGGGTTATGCCATCAAGCCTCAGCAAATTGCAGCATGACTTTTATCGAGTCATTTTGCTGCGCACGTTCAAACGCCTTCGCCGCATCTTCAATCGGGAATAGATCGGTCACCAGTTCGCTGGTATCAAACCGCCCATCCGCAAGCCACTCGATTACCGCATCAAAGTCTTCCGGGATATACATGCCAGAATTCAGTAGATCACGTTCGAAACGCTGCATCATCGGGAGAGGGATTTCGCGTGGACCGCTTGGTACGCCCATACACACCACGGTTCCCCCGGCATAGACATGGGTAAAGGCATCATTCAGCGTGGCTTGCGCAGCAACAACATCGATTGCACCCGTAAAACGAGCCTGCGGATCCAGTTCCCCCGGAGCGCAAACTTCTGCCGCCCCCAGCTTTAACGACAGCGCTCGTTTGTTAGGATCAGGTTCGATGACGGTGATTTTTCCTGCCCCCATGATGCGCAGCGCCTGCACAATGGATAAACCAATGGTTCCGGCACCAATCACTAATACACTTTCCAGAGAAGCTGTCGGCATACGGCTCACACAGTGACGCGCGCAGGCTGCCGGTTCAGCAAAAGCAAGCGTCTTAAGTGGCAGGGAAGCAGGGGCAACATGACAGTTTCGCGACGGAACAATATGTTGCGATCGGGCGAAGCCCGGCGCGCGGAAACCAGCTACCTGCGGAGGTTCACACAAATTAAAGCGGCCGGCTTTACAGGCTCGACACTCCATACAGGCCATAATCGGGTCGACAACAACATGGTCGCCCGGTTTAACATTCGTCACCTCACAGCCAACCTCTGTTACACGTGCCGCTATTTCATGTCCTGGCACAACCGGGGGTTTGGCAAAGGGATGCCCCCCTTTCAGTACATGCAGATCAGAGCCGCAAATTCCGTAGAAAACAGGGGCAATGCGGACTTCCATCGGTTTAAGTTCCTGGTGTGGCAGCTCAACATATTGAGTCGTCACTGTCCCAATATCAGAAAATAGAACTTGGGTAATCTTATCCATGGTTCTGCTCCAGATTCGTTAAAAATCGGTGATTAACGCTGAGAAATACCTTCATCCACAATTTCTGCCAGACGTTGTAAACGTGGAACGGACACATCACGCAGCATAGTTTGCGGATCCTGAGCGCCAACAACCGACGCCCATACAGCACGCCCTGCCAGGAATCCCGAAGCTCCACCCTTCATGGCGATGCGAACTGCGCGGCCAAAGATATCCGCATCAACGCCAGAGGAGAGAATGACCCATGGCATTTTCATTTGATCATGTAACTTTTGACATGCAGCAAGCAGGGTCTGTTCATCACCTTTGCCGCCTAATGGCATTTCCGCTTTATAGAGGTCGGCATCAGTGCAGCCAAGCTCCGCCGCAGCAGCAACAATGGCACTCTCCTTGTCAAATACCCAACCGCGACGTGGGGGACGCACGACCGGTTCAATGATGCTAACCAGCCCGGCGCTACGGCATCGTTGAACAAACTCCTCCACCATAGCCAGACGTGCTTCCGCTGGTTCATCTTCGCGCCATAGCACCAACAGCTTCATCGCTTTTGCCCCCATCTCACGGGCTTTATGAGGGTCAATTGCCCTGTCGATTTCTACACTATCTACCGGGATACCATTGCCCGGGACAAAATGGTCAGCCGCCACAATCAGGCCGCATGAATCCGCTACTGCGCCCTGTGAGACAATCTGCTCGAGGCAAAATTGTTTATCGGCCAGAACCGCAGAGGCATAAGGAGACAGAATTTGGGTCGCAGCGACTTTAAAATCAGTTAATACGCTGTCAGCAACTGGTTTAGGATGCCCTGAAGCAGCAAACATCAGGCGCATAGCTTCACGCTGATCGACAGCCAGCATGGCAAATCCTCCACCAGGGCGAGAAATATCTTTCAGCGTGTATGAGGTATTGTGGGAAGACATAGTAACTCCTGTGAATGTTTAAAATTTAAAGTGAATCTGGTCGACCAGCCTGCTGACGAACCTGAGATAACAGAGCGCTCCAGTCCTGACGGCCTCTACCATTCTCACTGGCGCTGGTGTAATACGTTTCAGCAGCAATCCCCATATTGAGTGGTGCACCGGTCTGGCTGGCGACATCGACAGCAATACGTAGATCTTTCAACGCCAGGTCCACCATAAATGCCGGGGAAAGATCCCCTTTCAGCACTTTGCCAGGCCAGGTTGTCGTAAAGTGCCCCTTACCTGCGGCCGTACCGCTCATGACCTTGATTGCTACATCCAGACTCAGACCCAATGATTCGCAAAGCACTGCTGCTTCCGCTGACAAGGCATTTAGCGCGATGCTCATGTAATTGTTGATAAGCTTTACGCGGATCCCCATACCAGGCCCCCCGGCTTCTACCAACTCATTTCCCATGCACATCAAAACTGGACGCGCGCGTTCAACCTGTTCAGGTGTACCACCCGCGAGGATCAGCAGCGTACCGTCGATAGCGTTAACGGACGTTCTGCCTACCGGAGCATCCATCATGCTGATGCCTTTCTCTTGCATTTCATTAATCAACGCATCAGTCTGCAATGGATGAATGGTGGACATATCAATAACCAGCGCATCATGAGACAGACCTTCACTCACCCCATCTTTGCCCAGTAGCACTTGCCGAACGATGTCGCCATTTGGCAGCATAGTGATAATGAATTCGGCACCTTTAGCAGCTTCGGCGGGAGTTTGGGCAGCAATTGCACCTTTTTGTACTAACTCATTAACGGCCTGTTGGTTTACGTCGAACACGCGTAAGGCATGTCCCTTTTGCAACAGATTGTTAGCCATTGGGCTGCCCATCTGACCCAATCCCAAAAATGCAACGGTAATCATGAACGGTCTCCTGTCTTAGGTTGACAAAATAATTACAAACAAAAACTCATTTCCGTCTGTTTTTGAGCATATTTGTAATTTATGACGAAAAACAAGACATACGTCACTAATTTGATCATTTATGTCATTAAAATGAACAAAAGAAGACAGGATCACACAGGACTAAACAAATATGACCAGAATCGCATGTGTTGGAATTACCGTTCAGGACCGTATTTACTCGTTAAACACGCTGCCTGACGGCGGTGGGAAATATCAGTCAAATCAATATCTGGAGACAGGTGGCGGCCCGGCAGCAACAGCGGCCGTCGCTATTGCCCGGCTCGGCGTTGACGTCGATTTTATCGGTCGGGTGGGTGATGACAGTTGTGGGAATACCTTGCTTAACGAACTTCAGGGCTGGGGGGTTAATACACAATTCTGTCGTCAGTACCCAAATTCCCGTTCATCTCAATCCGCAATATTGGTTGATCAACACGGCGAACGCATCATCGTGAACTATCCAAGCCCGGATCTCGATACAGATGCAAAGTGGCTAGAATCGATTGATTTTACTCGCTATGACATCGTTCTTGCAGATGTGCGTTGGCATGAAGGGACATTAAAATCCTTCGCACTGGCACGTGCAGCTGGTGTACAGACGCTACTGGATGCAGATATGACACCGCAAGATATAACCCCATTGGTGGCACTTGCCGACCACGCGGTTTTTTCGGCTCCAGGACTTAAGCGAATGACTGGGCAGGATAATACACAACATGCTCTAAAACTGGCTGCCGGGCGAACTGATGGTAAAGTGTACGTTACGCTTGGTGGCGAGGGGTCGCAATGGATTGAAAATGAACATATGTATCAACAGGCTGCATTTTCAGTCAATGTGGTAGATACAACCGGAGCAGGCGATGTTTTCCACGGTGCAATGGCGGTTGCTCTTGCAGAGAAAATGCCCACCGAACAAGCGATCAGCTTCGCAAGTGCGGTGGCCGCGATGAAATGTACTCAGGCTGGCGGACGAGCCGGAATTCCTAATCGTGCGCAAACCGAATCATTTTTGTCACTTTATGCGTAAAATAACCAGCAATTACGGGGAAGAAGTCCAGGAGTATTCATGAGCATCATTGAAGTCACCGGTAATCCGCGACACGATCAGCTTGTTCATTACATTACAGAACGCGGCTATATGAATATCGAAGAGCTGGCGCAGTTGCTGGATGTTTCCACGCAAACTGTGCGCCGGGATATTCGTAAGTTGAGCGAACAGGGCCTGATCACCCGACATCATGGTGGAGCCGGACGAGTATCCAGCGTCATGAATACCGCCTTTGAACAGCGGGAGTTGTCTCTTACTCAGGAAAAAGAAGCGATCGCGGAGGCGGTTGCTGACTATCTTCCTGAGCGTTGTACGGTTTTTATTACCATCGGAACAACGGTAGAGGCCGTCGCGCGGGCTTTGTTAAATCGCCGGGACTTACGCATCATTACTAATAGCCTTCGTGTTGCGCAGATCCTGTATAAGAATCAAGATCTTGAGGTAATGGTACCTGGCGGAACATTACGTGCTCATAATGGCGGTATTGTTGGCCCTGGCGCAGTGAACTTCATTGAAGGATTCAGAGCCGATTATTTGATTACCAGCATTGGTGCCATTGAAGAAGACGGCACGCTACTGGAATTTGATGTTAACGAAGCGCTTGTAGCTAAAACTATGATCAAACATGCACGTAATACGCTGTTGGTTGCCGATCATACTAAGTTTACCGCCTCGGCTGCTGTTTCTATTGGTAATATGCGTAAAATTCGGGCATTTTTTACCGATGCTCCACCGCCAAACTCCTTCAGGCAATTGCTTGATATAGAGAATATTGAACTGGTTGTTGCTGATCAGGTGACCTCCTGATCCGTTTGATAAAAAAGCCGCTGATTATCAGCGGCTTTTTCGTATTCTTCGATATCGAAGCCTGTTACGCCTCTGCAGTTTCCAGCATTTTCTTGCGTTGGCTAATCCGTTTAACCAGCATCACGGAGACAATCGCACCGCAGAAGGCAAAGCACGCCATAATGCCAAACACGATTTTGTAGCCGATAAGACCCGGGTTTAAATCCAAAATATATCCGTACAGACTGAAGCAGAACATCGCCGGGGCGTAACCGATAAAGCTGCCCAGCGCCATTGCAGCGCCCGTCTGGTTCTCGGCAATTTTGGCTTCACCAATCGGGGCAAAGAAAACAGCGCGCTGCGTAAAGACGATCGCACCGAAGCCCAGTGTACACACCATGCCTAAATAAACCGGCATACTTTCATGCGGCAGAATCATCAGCAACACCAGAGCTACCGTGCTGATCATGAACGTATAGCATAAGTATTTACTGGGTGATTTCAGGATCTTATCCGAGATCATCCCGCCAATCGGGCCACCGACCATTTTCAGACAGTACTGGTTAATAATCCCATAAGCCCCCACCAGCGCGACCGGCAGCATATAGATGTTTTTCAGGAACGGGATGAAGAATGTTAATCCACAATAGACGGCATACACAAAGAAGACGTTGAAGGCGATTAGCCAAATGGTTTTATCCTTCAATACCGATGTCATGCTGGGATTTTTCGGCGCATCTTCTGCATCCTGCACTTTTGCCACAGGCGCATCTTCTTTATCATTCAGCACAAAGAAGATAATGATCCCCACGATAATCACGATGGCAGAGTAGAACCAGATACCGGCTTTGAATCCCAGCAATCCGCTACCGAACCAGGTAAAGACGGCCAGCGCGGAAAATGCGACAACCGTATCAACAATACCGCGGCCCGTTTCGAAGAAACCAAACAATCGACCCTGTTGTTCACTATTCCCCAGACGGCTAACAGATTTTAATAGCACTGGCCAGTTCATCATGTCACAGGTGACGCCAAACAGCGCCCAGACAAAGAGGATCCCCCAATAGCCAGGCATAGAGGTCAAATAGACCCCCAGCAATCCTGTGGCAATAAGAGAAAAAGACATGGTGTATTTACGTGGCAATTTATCTGCAAAATAAATAGATAAGAAAAAACCCACGGTAGTCACAAATGAGTTCACTGACATTGCATTACCAATTTGACCATTGGTCAAATGGAAGTATTCTTGCATCGGAATATAGAACGCATCTTTCAGTGAAGGTAATTTGTAGATTGTACCGCCGCACAGCGTTAACAGGCTAAAAAGTGCCCATTTCTTTTTTGTGAGCATAGCATCCCCTAAATGATTATTTAAATCATTTGTTTTGAAAATAACAATATGACCATTCCCCTGGAATGGTTTAAGCAACCTAAAAAGAAACGAAGATTTTTTAATTAGTTAGAATATCATGTGCCTCATTTTTTATTTGTTGTAGCACGCTACGCACAAATTTTAATTGTTGAATAGCATCGTTTTTTTCTTTAATTAGACGTTCTTCCAGAAGATCAGCTGTAGGCAACGGTGTTTCACTCATTTGGCGCCATGGGATCCATGGATTATCACCTTCATTTTCAAAACGAAACGCTGGAGCATAATAATCAACTTCCTCTTCCAGTCCGTAAGCCATTACCTGTGGCTTATCATCACCTAAACAGATCAGTTTGGTCAGTAGCGCCTTAAATGGCATATCTCCCTGGCCCGATGTACAGGCTTTGTGGCCCAGCCCCGCTTTTTCATTAATGATTAACGCATCTTTAATATGCACCTGAGTAATGTGCGGTGACATCGTATCTAGCGCTGTTAACGGATGTTCATTCGCATTGATCATATTTGCGAAATCAAAGAGTAAAGAGAGTGACTCCATATCGCTGTTCTGAATTAATGACACTAATTCATGGCTCTTCAAGTCTTCATGCTGTTCTAACGTAAATGTCAGTCCGCTATCCTGATATCTTTCACGCAAATATTTGATATCTTGAGTTATTGTTGCAAGAACATCCTGAAGATTACCTTCGTAGCGTGGATAAAACCTTACGGAAGAGGCACCTGTTTTTAAAGCAATAGAGACGGCCTGGTCAATGGACTTTTTATCAGAGGAGCTGGTTTCAATATGAATATCCAGCTGCAACTTACGCGCTTTATCACCGAATGCTGACAGCTCATTGTCATTCATATTTTCCAGAGAATAACGCTCACCATCAAGAACGTGAATTTTCACGCCGCGCAGATTATTTTCATTAGCAATATCTAATAAATCATTCGGTAATATTCGCTCAAGACGCATATTTAAATGATAAGCATATGCGTGTAGATATAGGGGAAGGTTATCTACACGAGCCAGGATTTTATGTGCATTATCTTTAGTGACCATAAACGTACCTACAAGTTAATGAAGAGATCAACTGCTTCAAATCGCCAATACTCAATATCTATTTGCACGATGTTGCCATCGCTGTCGGCCCGATGTTTTTCAATAAGAATGGCAGGCATTCCAGCAGAGCCGCCAATAAATTTACTAATATCACCGGCCATTCTGACAGGTTTAAAAACCAGTTTTTTGATTACCGTTTCTTTTTTATATTCGTTTTCCCACACTGAAGAAAATGACTGACTTTCAAGCTGTTCAATAAAACCCGGAGCAACCTTCGGATTAATATACGTTTCGTGATAGAAAACCTTATGCCCTTCCAGTGCTCCCCAACCCGTTATCCGATACAGTTCATCAGACGGCGTAGCAGCTACCAGCGGAGCGGTAGCTTCAGGATAGTGAGATACCCGGCTTTTCTCGATAAATCCCCAGGAAGGCTCTCTGCCCTGCTCAAGCGCTGCGCGCTGAAAGCTTGCCGATAATTCCGGGCTGTAGTTAAAACGAGCCTGTGTGACATACCATCCTTTGCGGTCTTTACGAAAGATTTTGGATTCAGACTCGAGGTTTAATAACGCCTGACGTAACGTCATACGCTTGATACCCAACAGCTCTCCCAGTTCTCTTTCTGAAGGGAGTTTTCCGCCCGGTGTGGTGATCCCATCTTTTAACCAACGATCTAACTTCTCTTTCGCATTTTCAACGGTCGACTGATTACTCGTCATTGTTTAATCCATTTGGTTTAAACCAGATGGTTTTATCATACGCTGACGTCGAAAAAGAAAGCAAACACACGCATCGAGCTTTAGAAATAATTGTGACAAAGCTCTCTTATGGCAGGAATCTGAAGTGGAAGTGGTTAAGACGGCAGGCAGGGATTAAGCGTAACTCTCATCTGATTCCAGGAATAACAAGCAAAAAAAAACCCCACCAGTAGGCGGGGTCTTGTCACGAAAAGAGCGTTAATTACTCTTCTTTCGCGCCACGCATTGCACGGCGACGATCGTTTTCGGTCAGGTGACGTTTACGAATACGGATGGAAGTTGGAGTAACTTCTACCAGCTCGTCGTCATCGATGAATTCCAGAGCCTGCTCCAGAGTCATCTTAACCGGCGGAACCAGAACCGTTGCTTCGTCAGTACCAGACGCACGCATGTTGGTCAGTTTCTTACCGGTCAAGCAGTTTACAGTCAGGTCGTTAGAGCGGCTGTGAATACCGATGATCTGGCCTTCGTAAACTTCAGCACCGTGACCCAGGAACAGCTTACCGCGATCCTGCAGGCTGAACAGTGCGAACGCAACTGCTTTACCCTGACCGTTGGAGATCAGTACGCCGTTCTGACGCTGGCCAACATCACCCGCACGAACATCGTCGTAATGGCTGAAGGTGGAGTACAGCAAGCCGGTACCGGAGGTCATGGTCATGAATTCTGAACGGAAACCGATCAGACCACGGCTTGGGATCACGTAGTCAAGACGTACGCGGCCCTTACCATCTGGATTCATGTTTTTCAGGTCGCCTTTACGCTCACCCAGAGCCTGCATCACAGAACCCTGGTGCTGCTCTTCGACGTCCAGCGTGACGTTTTCGAACGGCTCTTGTTTACGGCCGTCGATTTCGCGGAAGATAACTTTCGGACGGGAAACCGCCATTTCGAAACCTTCACGACGCATGTTCTCGATCAGAACTGACAGGTGCAGCTCACCACGACCGGATACACGGAATGCATCCGCATCTTCGGTTTCTTCAACACGCAGTGCCACGTTGTGCACCAGCTCTTTGTTCAGGCGGTCAAGGATCTGACGAGAGGTAACATATTTACCTTCTTTGCCACAGAACGGAGAGGTGTTTACGCAGAAGAACATGGTTACGGTCGGCTCATCAACAGACAGTGCCGGCAGCGCTTCGACATTTTGCGGGTCGCAAATAGTGTCAGAGATGTTCAGCTCGCCCAGACCGGTGATCGCGATGATATCGCCCGCTTCAGCAATGTCACTCTCAATACGTTCCAGACCCAGATGGGTCAGGACCTTACCGACTTTACCGTTACGAGTTTTGCCTTCGCTATCAATGATAGTGATCTGCTGGTTCGGTTTAACTTTACCGCGTTTGATACGACCGATGCCGATAACACCAACATAGTTGTTGTAATCAAGCTGAGAGATCTGCATCTGCAGCGGGCCATCAAGGTCAACGTTCGGTGCTGGTACACGATCGATGATGGTCTGATACAGCGGAGTCATATCTTCAGCCATATCTTCGTGATCCAGACCCGCGATACCGTTCAGCGCAGAAGCGTAAACGATAGGGAAGTCCAGCTGTTCGTCGGTAGCATCAAGGTTAACGAACAGGTCAAATACCTGATCAACAACCCAGTCAGGACGCGCGCCCGGACGGTCAACTTTGTTGATAACAACGATTGGTTTCAGGCCATGGGCAAAGGCTTTTTTGGTCACGAAGCGCGTCTGCGGCATCGGACCATCCATTGCATCAACGACCAGCAGTACGGAGTCTACCATGGACATTACACGTTCAACTTCACCACCGAAGTCGGCGTGCCCAGGGGTATCAACGATGTTGATACGGTAGTCATTCCATTTGATAGCGGTGTTTTTAGCGAGGATGGTAATCCCACGCTCTTTCTCCAAATCGTTGGAGTCCATCACGCGCTCTTGGGTTTCAGCACGTGCATCGAACGTACCGGATTGTTGGAGCAGCTTGTCTACCAGGGTGGTTTTACCATGGTCTACGTGCGCGATGATGGCGATGTTACGCAAATTTTCGATCACAACTTTGCCTCAGGCATTTTAGAAATAGCGCGTTATTGTACACGGATTAATCGCAGTACAAAACAGGATCACAAACATCCTCCGCAAACAAGTATTGCAGAGTTTCTTTGTGATCACATTCACGGAGCGTTAAAAGGGGTATTTTGATGTCCATTGCACCAATATGGTGCCTAATGTTCACATTAAAGCACTATAATGGTGCAATACAACATTCATGGTGCAGCCCCTTTGCACGATGGTGCGCATGATAACGCCTTTTAGGGGCAATTTAAAAGTTGGCACAGATTTCGCTTTATATTTTTTACGGCGACACGGCCAATTTTTTGCAGAATTGTAGACTTCGTTACCACGACGACAATGACCAATCCGGGAGAGTAAGTATGTCCGCTGAACACGTTTTGACGATGCTGAATGAACACGAAGTGAAGTTTGTTGATTTACGCTTCACCGATACTAAAGGTAAAGAACAGCACGTCACTATTCCTGCTCATCAGGTAAATGCCGAATTCTTTGAAGAAGGCAAAATGTTTGACGGCTCCTCAATCGGTGGCTGGAAAGGCATTAACGAATCAGACATGGTTCTGATGCCAGATGCTTCTACTGCTCTCATTGACCCGTTCTTTGAAGAGTCTACTCTGATCATCCGTTGCGATATCCTGGAACCAGGTACGCTGCAAGGTTATGACCGCGACCCGCGTTCTATTGCTAAACGTGCTGAAGAATACCTGCGCGCTACCGGCATCGCAGACACCGTTCTGTTCGGGCCAGAGCCAGAATTCTTCCTGTTTGATGACATCCGTTTCGGCGCATCCATCTCCGGTTCCCACGTCGCTATCGATGACATCGAAGGTGCCTGGAACTCCTCCACCAAATATGAAGGTGGTAACAAAGGTCACCGTCCTGGCGTGAAAGGCGGTTATTTCCCGGTTCCTCCGGTTGATTCCTCCCAGGACATCCGTTCTACCATGTGTCTGATCATGGAAGAAATGGGCCTGGTTGTTGAAGCGCATCACCACGAAGTGGCGACTGCGGGTCAGAACGAAATTGCTACCCGCTTTAACACCATGACCAAAAAAGCGGACGAAATTCAGATCTACAAATATGTGGTTCACAACGTTGCACACCGTTTCGGTAAAACAGCGACCTTTATGCCAAAACCAATGTTTGGCGATAACGGTTCCGGTATGCACTGCCACATGTCCCTGTCCAAGAACGGCGTAAACCTGTTCTCTGGCGACAAATATGCTGGTCTGTCTGAGCAGGCGCTGTTCTACATCGGTGGTGTTATCAAACACGCGAAAGCAATTAACGCCCTGGCAAACCCGACCACCAACTCCTACAAGCGTCTGGTCCCGGGTTACGAAGCACCGGTAATGCTGGCTTACTCTGCCCGTAACCGTTCTGCATCTATCCGTATTCCGGTAGTCGCCTCTCCGAAAGCACGTCGTATCGAAGTGCGTTTCCCGGACCCAGCGGCTAACCCGTACCTGTGCTTCGCCGCGCTGCTGATGGCTGGCCTTGACGGTATCAAGAACAAAATCCATCCTGGCGAAGCCATGGATAAAAACCTGTATGACCTGCCGCCAGAAGAAGCGAAAGAGATCCCACAGGTTGCTGGCTCTCTGGAAGAAGCACTGAAAGAACTGGATCTTGACCGCGAGTTCCTGACTGCAGGTGGCGTATTCACCAATGAAGCGATTGACGCGTACATTGCACTGCGTCGCGAAGAAGATGACCGCGTACGCATGACGCCGCACCCGGTAGAGTTCGAGCTGTACTACAGCGTTTAACCGTATCTTAATAATCCGACGAATTTCACGTTGCGGCAAAGCGGCAACTGAGCAAATCCCCAGGAGCATAGATAGCTATGTGAGTGGGGTGAGCGAAGGTAGCTAACGCAGCAGCGACGTGGAAGGCGCCAGGAGTTTTTTAGTTGCCGTGGAACTTTTAGCCCATCACACGATGGGCTTTTTTCTCCACCAACAACCTGATCCTTCGCGCTTTTTCTAAGTAAAAAGCTATAATGCACTAAATTGGTGCAACCTTTTTCAGGAGACTGCTGAATGGCAACCGGCACGCTGCCCGATGCTGGGCAGATCCTCAATTCGTTAATCAACAGCATTTTACTTGTCGATGATGAGCTGGCGGTACATTACGCCAACCCCGCGGCACAGCAGCTGCTCGCCCAAAGTTCTCGTAAACTGTTTGGTACACCGCTTCCTGATCTGTTGAGCTATTTCTCTTTGAACATCGGACTGATGCGAGAGAGCCTGGAAGCTGGCCAGGGCTTTACGGACAACGAAGTGACGCTGGTAATAGACAGCCACTCACATATCCTCTCAGTGACCGCTCAGCGGCTTCCTGACGGCCTTATCCTGCTGGAGATGGCCCCAATGGATAACCAGCGCCGTCTGAGTCAGGAGCAGCTCCAGCATGCTCAACAAATTGCGGCCCGCGATCTGGTACGCGGACTGGCGCACGAAATTAAAAACCCACTGGGCGGGCTACGTGGTGCTGCGCAGCTTCTCAGTAAAGCACTCCCGGACCCGGCGCTGACAGAATATACCAAAGTCATTATTGAGCAGGCCGATCGCCTGCGTAATCTGGTTGACCGTTTGCTGGGTCCACAACAGCCAGGTATGCACGTTACGGAAAGTATTCACAAAGTGGCTGAACGCGTGGTAGCACTGGTCTCAATGGAACTACCGGAAAACGTCACGCTGATTCGTGATTACGACCCAAGTCTTCCAGAGCTGCTGCACGATCCAGATCAGATAGAGCAGGTTCTGTTGAATATCGTGCGCAATGCGCTACAGGCGTTAGGGCCAGAAGGTGGCGAGATTATTCTGCGAACCCGCACCGCTTTCCAGCTCACGCTACACGGTATGCGTTATCGCCTGGCTGCACGTATTGATGTTGAGGATAACGGTCCGGGTATTCCCCCTCACTTGCAGGATACGCTGTTCTACCCAATGGTCAGCGGTCGCGAGGGTGGTACCGGACTTGGATTATCCATCGCCCGTAATTTGATTGATCAACATTCCGGCAAAATTGAATTTACCAGTTGGCCGGGTCATACCGAGTTCTCGGTTTACCTGCCTATCAGGAAATAAAGGTGACGTTTATGCAACGAGGAATAGTCTGGGTAGTTGATGACGATAGTTCCATCCGTTGGGTGCTTGAACGTGCGCTCGCAGGGGCAGGACTTAGCTGCACGACATTTGAAAGTGGTAAAGAAGTGCTGGATGCGCTGGCCAGCAAAACGCCGGACGTGCTGTTATCGGATATCCGAATGCCGGGTATGGACGGCCTGACGCTGTTAAAACAGATCAAACAGCGCCATCCAATGCTTCCGGTCATCATAATGACGGCACATTCCGATCTGGATGCCGCCGTCAGCGCCTATCAGCAAGGGGCTTTCGATTATCTGCCTAAGCCTTTTGATATCGACGAGGCTGTTGCACTGGTCGAGCGCGCTATCAGCCATTATCAGGAACAGCAGCAACCGCGGAATATTCAGATCAACGGCCCGACGACCGATATCATCGGTGAAGCCCCCGCGATGCAGGATGTATTTCGCATTATTGGGCGGCTTTCCCGTTCTTCAATAAGCGTATTAATCAACGGTGAATCCGGGACAGGTAAAGAACTGGTCGCCCACGCCCTGCACCGTCACAGTCCTCGCGTCAAAGCGCCTTTTATCGCACTTAATATGGCGGCTATCCCGAAGGATTTGATCGAATCTGAGCTGTTTGGCCATGAAAAAGGGGCGTTTACCGGTGCGAATACCATTCGTCAGGGGCGCTTCGAACAGGCCGACGGTGGCACACTTTTCCTCGACGAAATTGGTGATATGCCGCTGGATGTACAAACGCGGTTATTGCGCGTATTAGCCGACGGGCAATTTTACCGCGTTGGCGGCTATGCGCCAGTGAAGGTGGATGTACGTATCATCGCGGCGACACATCAGAATCTCGAACTGCGTGTGCAGGAAGGCAAGTTTCGTGAGGACTTATTCCATCGTCTGAACGTTATTCGCGTCCATTTGCCGCCGCTGCGTGAACGTCGGGAAGATATCCCCCGCCTGGCTCGTCATTTTCTACAGGACGCCGCCCGCGAACTGGGCGTCGAAGCCAAGCAATTACACCCCGAAACCGAAGCAGCGCTCACACGTCTTGCCTGGCCGGGGAACGTGCGCCAGCTTGAGAACACCTGCCGCTGGTTAACCGTAATGGCCGCCGGGCAGGAAGTGCTAATTCAGGACTTACCGGCTGAACTGTTTGAGGCCACAGTTCCAGATGCCCCTTCGCACTTGCAACCGGACAGCTGGGCAACCTTACTGGCACAGTGGGCTGACAGGGCATTACGTTCCGGTCATCAAAACTTACTGTCTGAGGCGCAACCTGAAATGGAACGTACGCTGTTAACCACTGCGCTACGCCACACCCAAGGGCACAAACAGGAAGCGGCACGCTTGTTAGGATGGGGGCGTAACACCTTGACGCGTAAATTAAAAGAGCTCGGAATGGAGTGACAATTTGTCACTGTGTAAAGATTGATAATTGAGCGCAAATTGCTGCTATTTTGTACTTTACTGTTCCGATGAGTTAAGTATGATCGTGCCCGGCAAACGGGGAGAAGTCATCATGCTGGAATCAATCATTAATCTTCTGTCGAGCGGTTCAGTAGAAAGCCATACGCCACAAACTGCGGTTGCCGCAGTGCTGTGTGCGGCGCTGGTTGGACTGTTTAGCTGAATGCGTGCCGGGTGGCGCTACCGCTTATCCAGCTTACAGGTTGTCACGACTTGTAGGCCCGGTAAGCGGTAGCGCCACCGGGCAACATCACTAAATCACCCGCGAGAACTGCTGTATCCGTGCTTTCTGACGCAAATAAGCATCAAAGCACATGCAGATATTACGGATCAGCAGGCGGCCTTTCGGCGTAACCTGAATCCCCTTCTGATTGACGTCCACCAGCCCATCTTCCGCCAGCGGTGCCAGCAGTTTCAGGTCTTCGGCAAAATATTCAATAAAGTTCAGCCCCCATTGCTGCTCCACGGCGGCGTAATCGAGGCGGAAGTTACAGATAAGCGCCTTAATAACGTCACGGCGAATGCAGTCATCACGGGTTAACGCGATCCCACGCCACAAAGCATCACCGCGCTCATCTACCTGCTGATAGTAAAGCTTCAGCTCTTTCTGGTTCTGTGCGTAACAGTCGCCAATCATACTGATGGCAGAAACACCCATCCCCAGCAGGTCAGTATCACCCTGGGTGGTGTAGCCCTGGAAATTACGATGCAGAACGCCTTCTCGCTGCGCAACTGCCAGCTCATCATCCGGGCGGGCAAAGTGATCCATCCCAATGAACTGATAGCCAGTTTCGGTCAGTGAGGAGATGGTTTCCTGCAGAATATCCAGCTTCTGTTGCGCGCTGGGCAGATCAACATCTTTGATCTTGCGCTGGGCGGCAAAAAGCGTCGGCAGGTGCGCATAGTTAAAGACGCTCAGGCGGTCGGGATTCAGCTCTGCCACACGCTTCAGAGTGAAAGCAAAGCTCTCCGGCGTCTGTTTTGGCAGCCCGTAAATAAGGTCGATATTCGTCGAGGTAAAGCCAATATCACGCGCATGATTAAGCAGCGCAAAAATGAACTCCTCGTCCTGTTCGCGGTTCACCAGACGCTGAACTTCTTTGTTGAAGTCCTGCACACCCATGCTCAGGCGGTTAAACCCTTCTGCACGTAAATGATCAAGGACATCCAGCTCGATTTCACGTGGATCCACTTCGATCGAGATTTCGGCATCAGCGTTAAAGTGGAAGTTGTCACGTAACAACGTCATCAAACGGCTGATCTGTGCTTTATTCAAATAAGTGGGGGTGCCACCACCCCAGTGCAGCTGGCTAACATGTCGTCCGGCAAACAACGGTGCACGATGAATAATTTCTTGTTCCAGCACATCCAGATATTGATCGGCTTTATGCTGCTGACGAGTCACAATTTTGTTGCAGCCACAGAAGTAGCACAGTTTGTGGCAAAACGGGATATGGACGTATAAAGAGAGTGGACGTTCAGGGTAACGCGCAACTGCCTGCGAAAACGCCTCTGCACCGTAGTCTTCAGAAAACTCCAGCGCGGTCGGGTACGAGGTATATCGTGGCCCGGAATAGTTATATTTCTGGATCAGGGCCAGATCCCAGTCTATTAGCTGTTCAGACATGCTCACTCCTTCCGATGGCGTTTCTGGCGAGTACGGCGTACCGGCTTAGTCCCATTGTGGGTGATAAGCCGGCTGCGCAGCCACTTTTGGCGCCGCGACAATCGCTGTAGTTTAACGAATAACCACACCAGATAACATATAACCGGAAGGGTTATAAGCAGGACAGGAAGGCCCACGGTACAAAACCGTTAGTTACCACCCTTCAGCAGGCGCATCATATCTTCCTGCTTTTCATCCTCTTCATCTTCCTCTTCGTCGTCATAGGAGAGACCCAGCTTTTGCATCAGCTCATCAATGCGATCCAGCTTGGCATCAACCCATGCCTGATCTTCATCACTCAGGGTTTCTCCCGCTTCAAGACGTTCCAGCAGCGCATCCAGGCGCTCATCCGTTTCCAGTAAATCCAACTCAGCCTGTGGTGAAAGCATAGGTTTCTCACTCTTCGGTTTGTGCTGTTTGGTGACCTTTTCGGTCACACCCAATGCAATGGGGGTTTTACTGCCAATACGAGGATCTTTGTGCTTACTTTGGTTTCCGCCACCTGATGCGCCGTCACTACCGGTCGCACGGCTACCTGCCGCATGACCACGGTGTTTTTTCTGGCGTTTACGGTCACGGGCTTCCTGGTTAATCTCTTCGCGTGTTTTACGGCGCGCTTTTGCAGGACCTTTACCGCGTGGTGTAGAAGTTGGTTTCATCATGATTCGTCTTTGGCTGTTTTTATCCAGTATATAATTGCGCCGGAATCTAGCAGAAATAAAGAAAAAAGGCGACAGAGTAATCTGTCGCCTTTTTTCCTGACTCTCACCCTTAACAGGCTTTACAATCCATGTTGGCTATCAACACACCCTGTTTTTCCCTTAGCCTGAAACATTCCGTGTTGTTTCCATTTCCTTTTACTAACGTCTCCGGACGTTTGTCTTCCTGACAATCCTGTGTCTTCGCCTCCTGGCGCTCCTGACCCTCATCCTGAGTCGTATATCCTGTAAGCTTCCTCGCTATGGACGCTACTTTACCCTTTTGGCTTAACCGTACAAGTAACCTGGGTAGTAATTTCAGCTCTTCAGAGTATAAATAATGGTTAATTATCTGATTTATTTGAGTTATATCATTATTTGCTCTGTCATATCGCATAGATTCGATCGGCAATGTCTCACAAAGCGCGCGGTTTTTACTTACACAACACACTTGTCGAAAAGCCAGCCTTTTGCTGGTGTTCAGGTATAATCGCTGCAAAGCCTTGATTGATGGAGACGACCGCTTTGACTAATTTGAATTATCAACAGACGCACTTTGTGATGAGTGCGCCTGATATTCGCCATTTACCTTCCGATACGGGAATCGAAGTGGCTTTTGCTGGCCGTTCCAACGCAGGCAAATCCAGCGCGCTAAATACCCTGACAAATCAAAAGGGTCTGGCGCGTACCTCTAAAACACCTGGCCGTACACAGCTCATCAACCTTTTTGAAGTTGTTGACGGCAAGCGTCTGGTTGACTTGCCGGGATACGGTTATGCAGAAGTTCCGGAAGAGATGAAGCGCAAATGGCAACGCGCGCTTGCTGAATACCTGGAAAAACGTCAGAGCCTGCAAGGTTTGGTTGTCCTGATGGACATTCGCCATCCACTAAAAGATCTCGATCAGCAGATGATTCTGTGGGCAGTAGAGAGCAACGTTCAGGTTCTGGTATTACTGACCAAAGCGGACAAACTGGCCAGCGGTGCACGGAAAGCCCAATTGAATACGGTACGTGAAGCGGTGCTGGCATTTAATGGCGATGTACAGGTCGAAGCATTCTCATCGCTGAAGAAGCTGGGCGTGGACAAACTGCGTCAGAAGCTGGATGTCTGGTTTAGCGAACTGGCGCCGATTGAAGAGATGCAGGACGGGGAATAATCCACTGATATGCCGGATAGTGACGTTACACGCCTTATCCGGCCTACAGATCTTTATTATTGCTTTAAATAATTCGAGTTGCGTAAAGGCGGCGATACCAGGAAAAATTCGTCGGAAACGACTTTGAACAGCTGAAGGCGCCTCCGGTGAGGGACTGGAGTGAGCAAGAAAGCCAACGCATATACAGCTTGAAGTATGACGAGCACAATAAAAAACGCCCCAGTCATTACTGACTGGGGCGGCTAAAATATTCAGCCAAATCCGATTACGTGAAGTAAAAGGTCTGAAAGATAGAACATCTTACCTCTGTACCCTACGCGAATAACTTTACTCTTTTTTGAGCAGCTCAGAAAGTACTTTTTGTAATTTTTTTTCAATCCCGACATAGGGAATTCTAATGAATATCACAAAAAACTCTATCTTATGTTGCTTAGTTACGAAAAGAGCGCGTTATTCATTGAACCCTTAGTGCGCTTGATCCCAGTTTTCACCACTACCCACTTCCACCAGTAACGGCACATCAATCCGCGTCCCATTTTCCATCAGTTGATGGATCTTTTTCGATACGCTTTCCAGGTCATCTTTATGCACTTCAAATACCAGTTCATCGTGTACCTGCATGATCATGCGTACGCGCGGCTGCTCGGCTTGTAGCCATCCGTCCACATCTATCATGGCTCGCTTGATAATATCTGCAGCAGTACCCTGCATCGGGGCATTAATCGCTGCGCGTTCAGCACCGGCGCGGCGAGCGCCATTACTGGATTTAATATCCGGCAGATAGAGGCGACGCCCTTCCAGGGTTTCAACATACCCTTGCTCTTTTGCCTGTGCGCGCGTGCGTTCCATGTATTCCATTACGCCAGGGTAACGTTCGAAGTAGAGATCCATGTATTTCTGCGCTTCTTTACGCGGAATATTCAACTGGCGCGCAAGACCAAAAGCGCTCATCCCATAGATCAGACCAAAGTTGATAGCTTTCGCACTGCGACGCTGCTCGTTGGTCACAGAATCGAGCGGCAAGCCAAAGACTTCAGCAGCCGTTGCGCGGTGAATGTCCTTCCCTTCAGCAAACGCAGTGAGCAGGCCTTTGTCACGCGAGAGATGCGCCATAATACGCAGTTCAATCTGCGAGTAGTCCGCAGAGACAATAACGTAGTCTTCTGGTGCAATAAACGCCTGGCGAATACGACGACCTTCCTCATTACGAACCGGAATATTTTGCAGGTTAGGGTCGGTAGAAGATAAGCGACCAGTAGCCGTGACTGCCTGATGGTACGAGGTATGTACGCGTCCGGTTTTAGGATTGATCATCAAAGGAAGTTTATCCGTATAGGTAGACTTCAATTTTGCCAACCCACGATATTCCAGAATCACCTTCGGCAATGGGTAATCCAGCGCTAACTCTTCCAGCACTTCTTCCGACGTTGACGGCGCACCACCCGGTGTTTTCTTCAGCGGTTTGATACCCTGCTTTTCAAACAGAATGGTTTGCAGTTGCTTGGTAGAAGAGAGGTTAAATGCCTCTCCAGCTATCTCATGCGCTTTTTTCTCCAGCTCCGTCAAACGCAGTGTTAGCTCTTCTGAATGTTTGTGCAGTACCGCCGGATCAATTTTCACACCATTGCGTTCTACGCGAGATAGTACTGGTACCAGCGGCATATCGATCTTCTCGAACACATTTAGCGGCCCTTGATGCTTTTGCAGTTCTGGCCACATTTTCAAGTGCAACTGTAACGTAACGTCAGCATCTTCCGCGGCATAACGTCCGGCTTCTTCCAGTGCAATCTGGTTAAAGGTCAGTTGGTTTTTACCCTTCCCGGCGATCTCTTCAAAAGTGATCGTTTTATGTTTCAGCCAACGATCGGACAGGCTGTCCATGTCGTGTCGTCCGGCAACACTGTTGAGAATGTAGGATTCGAGCATGGTATCAAAGACGATGCCGCGCAGCTCAATTCCGTAGTTTGCCAGTATGCCACGATCGTACTTCAGATTTTGCCCAACCTTATGCGCCTTTTCATCTTCCAGCAGCGGCTTCAGCAGCGTCAACGCACGGTCGCGAGAGATCTGATCGGGAGCATCCAGGTAATCATGGGCAACAGGAACATATGCAGCTATGCCTGGCTCAATGGCAAAAGAGAGACCAACCAGGTTCGCAGAGATGTTATCCAGGCTGTCAGTTTCAGTATCAAAGGCAAAGACCGGTGCTTTTTTTAGCTTCGTAATCCACTCTTCCAGCGTCGCTTCGTCCAGAATAGTGACATAGTTATCGAATGAGAGAACTGTTGCCGGCTCCTCAGGCGTTTCATCGATAGCTATTGTTTCCTGTGGTTTTGCCGCTGGCTTTGTTCCTTTCGCCTGCAGCCATTTGCCGGCTTCAACGTCAGCAACCCAGCGTTTGAACTCATATTGCTTAAACAGGCCAAGCAGTTCGTCAGCTGCAGGCTGGCGCACTTCCAACTGCTCACAGGTTAATTCAAGTTCAACATCCGTTTTAATCGTGGCCAACTTATAAGAAAGGTATGCCACTTCTTTATTCTGCTCGAGTTTGCCAGCCATGGTTTTTGCACCACGGAAGGTTAGCCCCGCGATTTTGTCTGATTCAGCATAGAGGGTATCCAGCCCTCCCAGTCCCTGAAGCAATGCCTGAGCTGTTTTTTCACCCACTCCCGGAACACCTGGAATGTTATCGGAGGAGTCGCCCATCAGCGCCAGGAAATCGATGATCAGCTCAGGTGGCACGCCATACTTATTCACTACCTCATCCGGACCGAGGATAGTATTGGTCATAGTATTGATAAGCGTGATATTTGGTGTCACCAGTTGAGCCATGTCTTTATCACCGGTACTGATCAGCACCGGGCGCCCTATTTTCTCTGCTTCTCGCGCCAGCGTACCGATGACATCGTCCGCTTCCACACCGGAAACCGCCAGTAACGGCAGCCCCATCGCTTTGACCATCGCATGTAAAGGTTCTATCTGCGCACGCAGATCGTCCGGCATTGGCGGACGATGTGATTTGTAATGCTCGAATAACTCATCACGGAAGGTTTTACCCTTAGCGTCGAAGACCACTGCAGCATGCGTCGGCTGGTATTGCAGAATCAAGCTACGCAGCATGTTGAGGACACCGTACATAGCGCCCGTAGGCTCTCCCGAGCTGTTGGTCAGCGGCGGAAACGCATGGTATGCGCGATACAGGTAAGATGAGCCATCTACGAGGATAAGTGGGTTTTCTGGGATCTGAACCATAATGTCCGTGCCTGTTTATCAGATTATGGGTAAAGGATGCCACAGACAGGATGAAAACATGAGTTTTTCACCGCATTTGTGGAAAAACTTTTGCAGATCTTCTGGACTGTTCGCAAAGTGAGCTGTGGATAACTTTGTGAGTAAATAATTTTCAGCCCTTTAAATACAGCAAGATAATTTATAAAGCATAATAATTTTATATATTTTTCATCGCGTTATATTGAGCAGCAGAATTTTATAGCTTATTTTAGACTTATATCTGGATGTGGATAGATATTACCTTTTTTTCTATTCAGCGAAGACCCGTCATTTGGTTCGTTTTCTGATAAAATCAGCCCCTTGCGCCTCTTTCGCGCACTATCTATGGCTAACCTTTTGAATAATTTAATTATGACGAGAATACTCGCTGCGATAACGCTGTTGCTGAGTATCGTATTGACCATATTGGTCACGATTTTTTGTTCTGTGCCGATCATCCTTGCCGGGGTTGTAAAACTCCTTTTGCCCTTTCCCATCGTCTGGCGCAAGGTATCCGTCTTCTGTAATTTCATGATGTACTGCTGGTGTGAAGGTCTGGCGTTACTGTTACACCTTAATCCGCGACTGAAGTGGGACGTTGAAGGACTGGAAGGTCTTAGCAAGAAAAACTGGTATCTGCTCATCTGCAATCACTACAGCTGGGCTGATATCGTTGTGCTTTGCGTTTTGTTCCGTAAACACATCCCCATGAATAAATATTTCCTTAAGCAGCAACTCGCCTGGGTCCCCTTTATTGGACTGGCATGCTGGGCGCTGGATATGCCGTTTATGAAACGCTATTCGCGCGGCTATTTGCTCCGTCATCCGGAACGACGCGGTAAAGATGTGGCAACAACGCGTCGCTCTTGTGAGAAGTTTCGCCTCCATCCGACAACCATTGTGAATTTTGTTGAAGGTTCGCGCTTCACGAAAGAGAAACACCTGCAAACCCGCTCGCCATATCAAAATCTATTGCCCCCCAAGGCCGCGGGCATTGCGATGGCGCTAAATGTACTAGGGTCTCAGTTCGATAAATTGCTCAACATTACGCTGTGTTATCCAGAAAACAGTCATCGTCCTTTCTACGATATGCTGAGTGGCAAGCTGACACGCATTGTCGTGAGAGTGAATCTGGAGACAATTAAAGAAGAACTGCACGGTGATTACGTTAACGATAAAGGATTTAAACGTCGGTTCCAGCTGTGGCTGAATACGCTGTGGAGTGAGAAAGACATGCAACTTGATGCGATTAAAGCCTCACATAAAAAAGCCGGTCAGTGACCGGCTTTTTCTTTTACTTCTGACCAACCAGATATTTCACGGTATCAGCATACTGCTGTACAAAGATATCCATGCTGCTGGTATCCATACCCTGCGGATTTACCTGATACTTACCATTAACAAACATCGCCGGGACGCCCTGCAGTTGCAGATCAGCCGCCGCTTTTTCCTGCTGTGCGACGAGTGATTTCACCACGAAGCTATTCCATGCAGCATCATAGTCTTCACCTTTAATACCCGCATCGACAAACACTTTACGAATATCAGCAACAGACTGGACGGTCTGCGTTTTCTGTACCCCTTCAAACAACGGTACAGTAACTTTATCTTCAACGCCCAGTGCCAAAGCAACAGCCCACGCCTGAGTCAGGTCTTTGCCAAGAGGCCCCAAAAACTCAACGTGATATTTGGTCATTTTGGTGCCTTCCGGCAGTTTTTTCTTCACGTTATCAGAGACGTGAAGCACTTCTTCAAACTGGTAGCAATGCGGGCAGTAGAAGGAGAAAAACTCCAACACCTGAGGCTCACCCACAATAGGCTTTTCCAGTGTGATGTACTGCTTGCCATCCTGGAACTGCGCTGCCGATGCGCTAAAAGCTAAGATCATACCAGCCAGCGCCAGCCATATTTTTTTCATGTTCAGGTCTCTCCGATTAATACATTGGCGTTAATTGTAAGGGGGGGTCTTGCAGAATTTTAGCCTGCTCAATAAAGGTCGCGGTCTGACGTTGCCAGTAATCTTCCCCGGTTAACCATGGAAAGTTTTTAGGGAACGCAGGGTCAGCCCAACGTCGAATCAGCCAGGCAAGATAATAAACTAAACGCATGGCGCGTAAAGGTTCAATGAGTCCGATTTCAGCGATGTCAAACTCACTAAACTCTTCATAAGCCTCAATAATGGTTTCAAGCTGCATACGTTGTTCTGCTTTATCGCCATTAAGGAGCATCCATAGATCCTGCATTGCCGGACCATTACGAGCATCATCTAAATCGACGAACATCGGGCCATCACGCCACAGAATGTTCCCGGCATGGCAGTCACCGTGCAATCGTAGCGTTTCAAAACGGGTATGCCAGCGCTCGGTAACCACCGTGATGAGCGCATCCGTTGCCTTAAGGAAAGCTGCCTTTTGCCCTGCAGGAATGATCCGCGCATGCTCGAAAAGTTTACGCGGCTCAGTCAGATACTCTTCAAGACCAATTGTCGGTCGAAAGGCAAAAGAACGTTTACGTCCAGTTTGATGCAGGCGTCCCAGATAGCGGCCCACCGCCTCCATCTGATCGATGTTGTCGGCTTCAAACTGGCGGCCACCCACACTGGGGAATATCGCATAGTGAAATCCCTGATGACCCAATAACGTCTGGCCATCAAACACAATTGGCGCCGCAACGGGTACATCATCGCGCACCAGTTCAAGGGCAAACTGGTGTTCTTCCAGTATTTGATCAACAGACCAGCGTTCAGGACGGTAAAACTTTACGACAAAACGTCGACGGTCTTCATCCTGGAATTGATAGACACGATTTTCATAGCTGTTAAGCGGGGTCAGCCCGGAATCCACCCGGATCCCCTGCTCAAACAGTGCATCCATGATGGTATCCGGGTGTAGCGTCTGGAAAGTAAAAGCGTTGTCGTTCATCCCATCATCCGGAAAATACTACGAATGATTCAGGATATCATTTCGCAGCGCTTTCGGTGGCGGCGATTACAAGGTTTTACTCTTTAATTACGCCACGTGCTCGCAGGAGTGCAGTTTTAAAATCTTCTTCATAATCTTTTTGAATACCTGGAATCACTGCGTCTTTCGCAGAGTCGCGCATTTTCAGGTGGTAGATCAGAATATCATCAGTTAAATCCGCCAGTTCTCCGTCAAAACCTGACTCTTTTGCCAGTTTCTGCAAAAATTGCATCAGGTTAAGATCGGGTTCTTTCTGCCAGGCCGGCTGGAGGAGTTCAATAACTTCATTCAGACGTTTACATTTCATGGTTGTGCTCCTTAGTCTTAATACGAATACGTTAGCAGGGTCAATCCCACATTAAAAGAGGCGATATCAGTGATTCTGGATAGTGCAATAACAGGGGTTGTTCTGGCTGGCGGTAAGGCCAGACGAATGGGTGGAACAGATAAAGGCCTTCTTGAACTTCACGGTAAGCCGTTATGGAGACACGTGGCGGATACCCTCGCCTTGCAGGTTAAGACCGTCGTGGTTAACGCCAATCGCCATCAGGATGTTTATCAACAAAGCGGCTTGAAAGTTATCCCCGATTTATTGGCCGATTTTCCTGGCCCGCTGGCCGGAATGCTGTCAGTTTTTCAGCAGGAAGCTGGTGACTGGTTTCTATTCTGTCCTTGCGATATGCCATATATTCCCCACAGCCTGGCCGCACGTTTAAAAGAGCAACGTAGCTCTGCGCCAGTCGTATGGGTGCACGATGGAGAACGGGATCACCCGACAATTGCGCTGATGAATAGAAAAATAGTGCCGTTGTTACAGGACTACCTTCAGTCTGGTGAACGACGCGTAATGGTCTTTATGCGTCTGGCTGGCGGGCATGCCGTCGATTTCAGCGATCACAGAGACGCATTCGTAAATGTGAATACACCAGAAGAACTCGCGAGATGGCAGACAAAATCATGATCCCATTACTCGGCATTGCGGCATGGAGTGGTACAGGAAAAACCACACTGCTCAAAAAGCTGATACCGGAACTGTGCGCCAGAGGTATTCGCCCTGGATTGATCAAGCATACACACCACGATATGGACGTCGATAAACCCGGCAAAGATAGCTATGAACTGCGTAAAGCTGGAGCAGCTCAAACACTGGTCGCCAGCCAGCAGCGCTGGGCATTGATGACGGAAACGCCAGAAGAGCCCAAGTTGGACTTAACATATCTGGTGAGCAGAATGGATGCTTCAACGTTAGATATGGTGCTTGTCGAGGGTTTTAAGCATGAAGCTGTCGCGAAGATCATGCTTTTTCGTGAAGGTTGTGGTCGCAACAAGGAAGAATTAACGATTGATGAACATGTTGTCGCGGTTGCAAGCGATGTTCCACTCATGGTGGATGTTCCATTGTTAGATATAAACGATATACCACAGATAGCGGCATTTATTTTACGGTGGCTAAAGCAATGAACGTAATCCGGATGAGGCGTTTACGCCGAATCCGGCACTTTTCACAACGCATAGACGCAAAAAAGCCCATCCGGCAGGATGGGCTTCTTCACTGGTTTGATGCCTGGCAGTTCCCTACTCTCGCATGGGGAGACCCCACACTACCATCGGCGCTACGGCGTTTCACTTCTGAGTTCGGC